>NZ_JACJOY010000111.1:0-95256 GCF_014695815.1 Trichocoleus sp. FACHB-6 | reverse complement strand
AGAACTTTAACTAATGCGACTGCCAAGGTTAATCTTTGTTTTATTCGCTTGATGATTAAGAGGCTTGCAGCACCTTCTTAGATATCAAACTTAGATGTCAAATGGGTTCTATAGCAGTCCTAAATGATTTGTGAAGGCAAGATACCCGACTTCTTACAGAAGTCGGGTATCTGAAGGGCTGATATCTTACCCCACGAAAGCCAGCGATAATTAAATCCGTTTTTCCAGATACTGACCAATCATCTGCTGTTCGCCAGCACGAGAAATGATGGTTTGACGGGTGCGGTAATTGTCACCAATCAGTTTTAATTCTTCTTCAAACACAGAGCCGTTGTACTCAGTCCGCAAGCACAAAGTTTTAGGATTAGTGAAGGAATACTGGGCTGTCACTGGCTTGGAGGTTGCAAAGCCGCGATCGCGATACAATATTTTCCCCAAAGCACCAAATATTGTTGAACCCTTAGATTCTTTGCGGCCTGTCACTGAGTTTGTACTGTTCCATTCAACGTAAGAACCGCAAATTATTGCTCCTGGCTCTTCCATTTCGTGCATCTTGCCTAAACGCACGAGTTCTGGACAATCTTGTTCCAAAAACCGGATGGCGATCATACTTACCATCTCTTTAGTTTCTCCATCCGGTAGCGTGTAGTAGCGTCGTTCAGAACGCCAGTTCCCTTCGGATTCCCGAAAAAAGGCTGCGATTAGGGATTCCTCAGCTGTTTGGGTAAATTGTATCAGTGATGTCACCAGTACCAGTCCTCACCAAAATGAAATGAACGGTTGTGCATAGTGTCTAGTTGAAGACAAGTAGTTTGCTGTAGCATTTGCTACCTGTAGAACGTACTTACCCTAACTTTTTCACCCTAGCTAGAGGCATTTGACCTATAGCTCTAGCTACTTTTACTCGCTTTTAGTTGCCAGTCGCTTTTTCTAGTTACACGTAATCTAGGTAACTCAGTTTAGTATCACCCGATCGCATTCCTTTCTGGCACCGCCCTATGAAGGGACCGACCTTTAACCTAAAACGCAAGTTTCTGTTAACATTCTTAATATAGCGAAAAATACCTAATATAAGCTCTACCATCGGGAATAATGTTAAGATTTGATCAGCACTAGCTTGCGAATAGGTATTTGTGTGCTGTGGAGTTGACTTAATAGGACAACTTTAAGTAGAAGCTTCCAGGCCGCTAGCGAAAACACAGATGGAAACGCCATCTGTATTGCCATTAATATTTTTCCTTGTTGGAAAGAAAAAATGGCACCACGCAGTTCTAAATAAGCTTGTAAATCCTGAAGGTTAGGAATAGAAGACTTGCGCTTTTCACTGACTAACAGATAAAGGAATAAAGTATTGATATCCATCTGTTTTTGGTAATAGCTGTTTTTGCGGGGATTGAGTAAAGCAACTGTACCGAAAAGCTTCTGTGTAACCTGCGAAAACACAGTGTTGAAGACAAGTTTAATGGCGCTGAAAATTTTTCGTTGATTGAAAGCTGCCATTCCACCAAATTTAAAATTCATCGGCAATTCTTGGCTGTAGGCTGGGTTGGGTTGATAATTTTCATGGATGACGTTACCAAGCCTTTCAGAGAATAAGACTTGCTTCTTTAGATTCTTTTGTTGAGAATAAGATTGATTTTTTGATAGTAAGTGATTTCTGGTTAAAAGCTTCCAGGCGAAGGGATTTAAAACCGCCGTGCCAGCAATTTCGCAAGCAGTTAAAATCTTTTTTTGCTTAAGAGCTACCAAACTCCAATGGAGTTTTAGATAAGTTCTAATATTTTGAAATGATGGAAGATTAGCCTGATGTTCTTGACTGACAAGAGCATAGATTTTTTCTTTCATTAAGATATTGATATCTAGCCGCCTTTGCAGGGCAGACTTTTGATTATTTCCTCCAGTCCAAATCGTGCGATAGGCAAGACATTGATTAAGAAAAACGGCATCACCAAATTGGGCGATTCTAATCCAAGAATCAATATCATCGCAGACATCTAACGTAGTATCCCAACCCCCGGATTTGAGGAAAGCATCGCGACGAAAGGCAACTTGAATAGGGGTGCCAAAAGGGACAAGTTCCAGCAGCATCCCATAATGAATGTCTTCTTGAGGAATATAAAAAGCTTTTCCTGGGCCAGCTGGTTTGGTTATGCTGATTTCAACTTCATTGACATCAACCTGAGCAGCCTGACAAGAACAGATTACTGCATTTGGGCACAACGCGATCGCATTGTACATCTCCTCTAAACAATTTGGTGCCAGATAGTCATCATCATCAACTGGCTTAACCCACTCACCTTGGGACAGCTGCACCCCAGCATTCATCGTTGCGGAGTGACCGAGATTCACCGAGTTGCGGTGATAAACCAGACGTTCGTCACCTGACTCACGCAGCTTTTTCGCCAAACTGCTGACATAAGCTTCGGTTTCATCCGAGGAGCAGTCATCAGCAACAATTACTTCACAGGGTAATGTTTGGGCAAGAGCAGTGTCAATTGCCCGCCGCAGCAAGGAGAGACGGTTATAAGTCGTAATAACGATGCTAAATTTCATCCCAGTTCCACTTGGGATACTTCAGCTAACTTAGCCTGTCTTGATGAAAAAAGAAAACGTGGAAAGTACCAGTTTCTCAAATTTTTCAAGCCCATTTCTTTGTCTCGTTCCCAGACTCGCGCCTGGGAATGCTGTCTCTAGAGGCTTCCGCCACCAGTTCAGTTAGAAATTATAACCCTTCGATTGATACTGAAAATGACCAAAGCAGAGCCTCTGTTTAGGCGTTCCCAGCCAGAGACTCTTAACGAGGAAGGGTATTATTTACGCGGTGCAAAACATTGGGACGTAAAATTGCCATGCAACCCGTAAGGAACATGATGCTTCAAGTGCAGCCGCGCCACTGGCCCTTTATTCAAGTCGCCAGCATCCAAAATTACTACATCAGAACGGTGATGAGTGGAGTCGTAAACAAAAGCCAGCAGCCAGCCTTCATCTTCACCTGATGTACTCGGACGGGGAACAAATACAGGTTCGCTGACAAAGCCGTGCGGTGCAACACTCCAGAGTTGACGTTGTCCCGTCTCTAAATCCGCCTTGAGAATAGCTTGTAGAGGGGCATTGCCAGTAGCATTATGGGCAGCACCAATATATAGGTAGCGATACGGTCGTCCGACTCGTTCTGGATGAACGCTGGGAAACTCACAGCAACGACCTTCCAAAAGTTTACGCTGTACCGTTTTATCATTCAGATTGAGCGTGAATCGCCACATCTGCCCTGGTGCAAGTTCCTCAAACTTCACCTCACGATAATCGGAATCCGCTTCCACAGACGGAAAAGACTCATAGCAAATCGAGTCAATGCAAATCTTATCGTCTTGCTCAAAAGCATTGGCATGGTGAAAGACAAAACCAGATTGGGTTTCTAAGATTTGCACCTTGCCTTGTTGGGGGTTGCGGGGAATTACTAAAATCTTGGTGGGTTGGTCAGGCTGAAACTGCACACACTCTCCAGCACCGCGAACTCCAAACACAAAAGGTAGGGGATTGAAGCTTACTGGGTTTTGAAAGAACAGGCAGTAGTTAGGCGTAATGGCGAAATCATGGATAAAGGCGAAGCCAGGAACGCTGTGAGCATGACGCTGTACAACTTTGCCACTCGAATCTAACTCATAGATAGTAATAGTAGTGGAAAGACCCGGTTTAATCGCAAAGTTTACCAGTGTTTGTCCGTCAATTCTGGGGTGGGCGGCGAAAGCATCACCGTTGTGTAAAACGCCGTCCAGGTAATCTTTCCCCAGCGTTTCTAGAGTTTGGGGATCTAATTGGTGGGGTTCAGCTGCTTCCCACAAAGCTAAGAGTTTGTCACCCCAGTAAATTACGTTAGTGTTGGCAATGTTTTTGAGTTTGATGTCAAAAGCATTTGCCAGCCAACCACCGGGCTTTTGGGTGCCGAAGACACCGCGATAGAGGATTTTACCAGCTGCTTGTTCTTCCACATAGGCCTGTGTGCGGACAAAGCGGTTACAAAAATGGGCGCGGCCGTTGGAGAAGGCAACTCTACATATCATCCCATCCCCATCAAAGGGGTGATGGATACGTTGCCCGTTTACATCCAGCAATCCAGGGCCATTCCGGAAAAGTGTCCCTTCTAATTCTGCGGGAATCTGTCCTTCAATATCATCAATCCAGTAGTCAAACTCTTGTGGCAAGGATTCATAACCTTTTTGCCACTGTTTAATGTGGTAGGGAAGTTCATCAAGCGCCTCTGTTGGCACTGGAAAACGTTCTTGAGTGGGCAAGTTCTGCATAAAAAAGGCAAAAGGCAAAAGTTAGCTTCTAGGTTGGTTTGAGCGATCGCGACCAACAAATGTAGGATTAATTTTGGGTAAGGTTCCTCAAACCAACCTACTTAGTTTATTCGGCAGGTTCTTCTACTGTGGGGATGAGTTCGGGCATAAAGTCGGGAATAAAAGGTATGTCCCGATGATGATTGGGAATTGATTGGCTACGCATAACCGATGTTGTTGCAGGTTGCAAGGCTGGCACCTCTCCAGATGCTGGTGCCTCGTGGACTTTTGCTGCTGGTAGCCAACCGATTAGTGGCAGGGGCAGCAGCGTTGATAAATTTGTAATTACTACCAGCTGCCAGAGATTTTCAAAGTTGGTTTCGGTGACACCTAGCCAATAGGTAAGGACTGCTCCTAGTTCGTGGGACAATAGCCCTGCTAAATTTGTCACCGACATCAGCAGCGCAAATAAGGTGGCTTCTACACCAGGGGGACACAGCCGTGCTGCGAGTACCAACACCGGCATATAGGCAATTTGTCCCATAACTGTCAAAATCAGGCTGTCTCCCAAGCTGAACCAGCGATCATCGATGCCGAGACTGCGGTTAGCATGAGTTACCAAAATCAGCATAGTCATGCCAAGGACGGCTGATATGACAGTTGTCCAGGCGAAAATGGTACGAAAGCGAACGGCTTTGAGAAAGCGTTGGAAAATGAAAACTCCTATTAGGGAGGCGATACTGGTAACTAGGCGCACCCGTCCTAGAAACTCTGGCTCAAATCCTAGTTCGTTAGTGGTGAAGAAGAAGAAGGCGCTATCTGCTGAGGGTGTGGCTTGCCAGAGGAAGAGAAAGGCGGTTGGTAGCCAGATGGCTTTTTGGCTAACGGCTTGCCGTAGTTGCTTTATCTGGTGCAAAACGGTGGAAGCGTCTCTTGCCTCGCTTACTGGTTCTTCTGCAATTAACCACGCCACTGCTGACACAATTAGGGGGAAACAGCCAGTAATCGCAAATATGGTATGGTTGCCGAAGTGTTGCAGCAGCGAACCGCTGAAGTAAGCTGTTAGCAAGCCTCCGAATGATGATGCTCCCCAGCACAAAGATTGCAGGGAACCAGCTTCGCTCTGAGACTCGGCTCTGGCTCGTTCTACTACTAGGGAGTCTACAATTACGTCACTGACAGCAACCGACAGGGAGGAAAGCGCGATCGCAGCTGTTGCTGCCCAAGCTGTGTGAACTATTGTTGCTAAACTTACCCAGGACATCGTTCCCAATATCCCCGATAAAATTAGGTAAGGTCGCCGCCTATAGCCAAAAATCGGCAAGCCATCCGAAAGAAAACCAAATAACGGCTTTACCACCCACGGGATGGCGGCAATACCCATTAAAGCTGAAACCTGAGCCGGAGAAAGCGCTAGTTCATCTTTGAGAAAAAAGCTGACTGCCAAACGCGCCAGCCCCAAGATTCCCTGCACCAAATACACTACTAAAATCGCAGTTAACTCAGGAGTAGGCTCGTGACCAAAAAACACCTTTTTCAAGAAGGAGTCTTTTTTGTGAGACATACCAGAGGTGGAAAGCTGCATTGATTAAGTTATCTTAAGATATTTCAACATTTATATAATGATAGCTTCCTATCCTGGGGGCTGTAGCGAAGTAGGGAAAGTTATAAGTTGTACGAGTGGGTGAGAAACCCGCCCCTATTGAGTTAAAAGTTATTTTTGGGAGTCCGGGAGTGAAACGAGAAACTCTCCCGATCAACCAATCTCTTGAAGTTTAGGGGCGTCGCCCATCATTCCCCAAATGCCATAATGTGGTGAGCAAAAATAATTCAGATGTAAACGGCTTTTTAGAATCCAAGATATCTGTGCTATCCAAGCTGGCTGATGACGTTAAGAGTATATTTCCAGACATTGGTGGCGTGCGAGTAGTAGCGATCGCGTGCCTTACCGTCAGCAGCGTCATACTAGGAGTGCGCGAAGCAGGCTGGTTACAACCCGTAGAAATTGCGGCATTTGACAAGCAGATGCGCCTGCGCCCAGATGTAAGCCCCGACCCCCGGCTGCTAATTGTTGGCATTACAGAATCCGACATCCGCGCTCAAAATCAATGGCCTTTACCTGACCGAGTTTTGGCGCAGCTCTTGACAAAAGTGCAATCATTAGAACCAAAACTCATTGGTCTAGATATACATCGCAGCACCCCACAAGAGCCAGGAAATGCTGAACTCAGGGCTAGGCTCCAAGACCAAAACATTATCGTTATTAAAAAATTTGGTGACACAAATCTCGATTTTGTGCCGCCGCCGCCGGGAATTCCCGATAAGCGCGTTGGTTTTAACGACTTTGTACTCGACCCTGATGGTGTCATCCGCCGTAACCTGTTGTTTGTCTCCGACGGTAAAAAAACTTCTTTCTCGTTTTCCCTACGTTTGGCTCTTGCCTATTTAAAGAGTCAAGGCATCTCATCGCAGCAAAGCCAGCAGAATCCTGAATATATGCAGCTAGGCTCATCAGTATTTGTCCCTATAAAGGCAGATTCTGGTGGGTATAAAAAGATTGATGATCGAGGCTACCAAGTTCTACTCAATTACAGATCGCGGATTATTGCACGGCAAGTTACTCTTACCCAAGTATTGCAAGGGGAAATTGACCCCAGTTGGGTAAAAGATAAGATTGTCCTAATTGGTACAACTGCACCCAGCGCTAAAGACGTTTTCGGCACCCCCTACAGCCCAGCCGAACAGGAGAACGCAAAGATGGCGGGAGTTGTGGTTCATGCTGCGCTGGTGAGCCAGTTTCTCGACGCTGCAACTGGCGCAAGACCCCTATTTGGGTTTTGGTCTGAGAGGAGGGAAGTGCTGTGGATTGTCGGCTGGACGTTGTTCGGTGCTGGACTGGCTTGGTGGTGCCGTCATCCCCTAGTGTTGATTCTGGGCTGCGGCGTTGGTGTAGGAATTTTGTTAGGTAGCTGCTTTTATTGGTTTAGCCAGATGTCTCTCTGGGTACCTTTTTCGTCTCCAGTGCTAGGATTTATCCTGGCTAGTGGCATAGTTATTACCTACCGCTCTTATGATGCACAGCAACAGCAAAAAATCGTCATGAAGTTGTTGGGGCAGAATACTTCGCCGGAGGTTGCTAAGGCTCTGTGGAGAGGACGCGATCGCCTGCTCAAATCCGGTAAACTACCCGGTATCAAGCTAACTGCGACAATGATGTTTGCTGACATCAAAAATTTCAGCACCATCTCTGAACAAATGCCGCCAGAAGCTTTGCTGGAATGGCTAAATGAAATGCTCGATGTGTTCACCCACCAAGTGCTTAGCCACCAGGGGATTATCAACAAGTTTACGGGCGATGGCTTTATGGCTGTGTTTGGGGTGCCAATGAATCGCGTTCACAAAGAGGAGATTGCAGAGGATGCGATTCGGTCGGTAAAATGTGCTTTAGCAATAAGCGATCGCTTAGAAGAACTGAACCAAAATTGGAAATCTCGCGGTTTGCCAGTCATTCAAATGCGACTCGGAATTTATACTGGCCCCGTCGTCGTAGGGAGTCTAGGCGGCAAAGACCGCTTGGAGTACGGTGTCATTGGCGACAGCGTTAATATTGCCTCCCGGCTTGAAAGTTGTGAAAAAGACCGACAAGAAAGTAACTGCCGCATTCTCATCGGTCACGAAACCTTCGTTCACCTTCACGAACAGTTTCTCGTTGAATCCTGGGGGCCATTGCCACTTAAGGGTAAGCAACAAATGGTTGATGTCTATCGAGTGGTAGGACTGGACAGAGCGGGAGAGTCGGAGAGTGGAAGAAGGAAATAAATATTAACAAAAATATTAATCCCTTCATTGATAAATTTTGTTAGATGGGTTGAGGAACCAAACTCAGCATACAGATCATCTGAAAATTTAACATTAATTCATTAATAATTTTTGCATTAATCTAAGCAGTGTCATAAATCGTTAAGTTTTTACTGTGATATCAGCAGTATGCTTAATTATGAAAAGCCAGTCAGTAAATAAAACGACTGCTATAAATTGCAGTTATCATACCCTCATTAATTACCTAATTAATTGGGCATGAAATCTATAAAAGCAAAGAGATTTTTCTGAAAAAGAGGCACTTCAATGATTGAAAAAATTTTATTAGCCGACTCTGGAACCGGACAATCTAAAGAAATGCTCAAGGCTTTGATGGAACTGCCTTCAATCCAACGAGCCTCAGTCAGCATATTACACGTTGTTCCTTCCCAAGTTACCAGTGAAGCCTTGACCGCAAAATGGGAAGAAGGGGGCAGAGTTCTCGCTACTTCCATGCAGACATTGAACCTCGACCCAAGTCGGGTTTCTACCATGCTACAACAGGGCGACCCAAAGACTACAGTTTGCCAGGTAGCTGAAGACATTAATGCTGATTTAATTATTATGGGTTCGCGAGGGCTGAAGCGCCTGGAGTCCATTTTAGAAAATTCCGTCAGCCAATATGTTTTCCAGTTGTCCTCTCGTCCGATGTTGTTGGTTAAAGACGATATTTACGTCAAAAAAATTAACCGCATCATGGTAGCAATGGATGGCTCTGACTCGGCAAAACAATGCTTAAGTCTGGCTATGTTCCTGTTGCGAGATATTAAGGGAGGAATGCTGATTTTGGCTCATGTCAATAAGGCGCGGACAGCCTTTGCTGAAGAATCACAAGCTAACCCAGAAAAAGATCCCGTCCTTGCACCAGCGATCGCAGAAGCGAAAAAACAAGGCATCGCTTACAAGTGTGTCACGGGTACTGGGAAGCCGGGGCCAGAAATCTGTCGGTTGGCAGAGGAATTGAATATCGATCTACTAATGTTAGGTTCCCCAGACCGTCGTCCCTCCATCGCCAAGGGTTTACCGGATTTGGATCGGCTGCTGGGAACTTCCCTATCCGACTATGTACGGGTTTATGCGAATTGTCCCGTACTGCTAGGACGCACAGCTACTGCTTAAAGCGATCGCCTAAAAAATAGCAAAACCCCCTCTAGCTAAGGCTATGGGGGGATTTTGTTTTAGGCAGACTATTAAGGATTCTTGTTGCTTTCGCGGCTAGCAGTTTGGATGTACAGAATCAACAAGAAAACTGTGGGAACCAGCACAAACAGGATGCTGGCGACAAAACCAAGATCGTTAACTTGCATTGAACCCAGCCTTTAATTAACTTCTAAAGCACCACCTTTAAGAATATCTCATTTCAATCCCTAATAGGGATCTTAAGTAAGACAAAACCACCACTAGATTTAAATACACGCCCCAGCCGACGCGGGTAAACCCAGTTCGCCAGCAACCGACTAAACAAAACTCCAATCTCGCTACAATCAATATCTGACAGCCCCATAACCTTATTCCTATTTTTGGGACTCGTTTTTGTCTAGGTATAGTTCGCTGGTCTTAATAACTTTGGTTTTCAACCATTGAGCTGTGGTTCGTCAATCCAGGTAGAGAAAGTTTTTGTCATGTTGAGCCTAGTAGCTTTAAAAAGAAAAGAGCCTCTAACTTAAGGTTGCCTTTTTGCGATCGGCCCGTAAGTTAACTGACTGGTTTCTCTGGGAATTTTCCAGTGTGATAGGTGGTTTCCTGAAGCAAATGGCTAACCAGGAGTTTGAGAAAGAAGAACGGCACGAACCATTCCAGACCAAGCGTGGGGGTCACGACGTAGCGATCGCCCAGCAGCGATAATCCGTAAAGCCCCAGAGCAACCGGGCGCTGGAGATACAGAGGCGATCGCAAAATCAAAATTGATGCCCCCAACAGGTAGCCAGATGTGCCAAGCCAGAACCCCCAATCTCCTCCCCGAAACAGCACCGCTACGAGTAAAACATGGATGAGATGGAGGGACACAAATGCCAGATGCTGCCGCCAACCCTGTCCAGGGCGATGATACCAGCGTTTAGCAGTAGATGTGGCATTGGTCAGGACACCCCCGACTAAATCGAGCGCCAAAAGCGCGATTAGTCCTAATTGCAGGGGTGTCCACTGGGCGGGGAGGGTTAGCGCATAGGCTGGAGCCGCAACCATCGCTACCAAGGGCGGCACAAATTGCAATAGCAACTCAGCTTTTGTCGCCCCTGGCCCGGTCAAGCGATCCACCAGACCGCCCAACCCGTTGCGGGGCGAGACATCTCTCCAATCGGAGTCCATACGACAACCTCATAACACTTGTTATGCTCAAAAAAATAACAACTGTTATGATAATGTGTCAATAGGATTGCCTCCTGTTTCAGTTCCCTTGATATTCAGCCTTGATTGTCATGTCCCAACGCGATCGCCGTCTTGAAGTCTCTGAAGCTGCCTGGCGGGTCATTGTCCGAGAGGGGTTAGATCGCACCAGTATGCGGGCGATCGCCCAGGAGCTTGGTTGCACCACAGGAGTCGTCACCCACTATTTCCGAGATAAGCAAGAGTTAATTCTCTTTGCTCTCAATCAAGTCACTCAGTCCCTACTCAAGGCAATACAGGCCCAAACAGGGCAGGAGCTTGGAGTTGATCGCCTCCTAAACATGGTGTCAGCATTTTTGCCCCTTGATGTTGAACGGCAAGCTGTTCTCAAGGTCTGGTTAGCCTTTTTGGGATACGCCGTCGGACGAGATTCCCTGATGGCTGAACACCAAAGGAGTGCTGCCCAACTCCGTGAGGTAATTCTGCAAGAGTTACAAACTCTTCAGTCAGCCAATTTGATTCGAGATGATGCAGACCTTGAGTTAGAAGCCAACGCCCTCTTAGCCCTTGCCAATGGAGTTAGCCTAGACTTCCTCATTCAAGCCAAACGTCTCAGCCCGGAGCAACAGCAACAGGTTATCCGACGCTACGTTGATGAGTTGCTGTCTACTCATATCAAGTAATGGTTATACCGATGCAAAGCAGTATGACATTCAGCAGCATTGTTGCATTATTCAGTGCCATGATTATTCTGGCTTCTATTCCCAGCGTTAGTGTATTAGCTGTCACCACAAGAGCGGCTACATCTGGATTTATTCATGGTATTTTCACAACCGTAGGGATAGTGCTTGGTGACATCATTTTCATAATAATAGCTATTTGGGGGTTGTCGTTTCTTGCTGAAGCGATGGGAAGCTTATTTGTCCTTATAAAATACCTGGGTGCGTCTTATCTTATATTGTTGGGAATAGGGCTATGGAAGTCAAAATCAAATAATATTGAGACAGAGGAGGTTGTAAAATCCTCTTTGCTGTCCAGTTTTCTGACTGGATTGTTTATTACATTGGGCGATCAAAAAGCGACGTTATTTTATCTTGGATTTTTTCCTGCTTTTGTTGATATTTCTAAAATATCTTATTGGGATACGCTCATCATTATCACAATTACTATAGTAGCCGTAGGCGGTGTAAAACTTGGTTATGCGTTTCTGGCGGATAGAGCTAGATTTTTTATTAGTTCCAAAGTAAGGAAAAGAATAAACATTGCTGCTGGCTGTGTAATGATTGGTGTTGGAGTGTTTTTACTAACAAAAGTTTAATTAAGTAGATGGATTTAATTATTTGTAGGATGGATAAAGCAACTAAGCGAAACCCATCAAACCTATGTCAAGTTTGGGTGAGGTTCCTCAACCCAACCTAGATTACTCATTAAAACAATAAGTCTTAGAAATCCCAAATATAATGGGGGAATTAGAAATATTTTTAGCCAAGGGAGAATGAGATTAAAACAAATAAATGGCAAACTAATTAAAGAGAATTTATTTACAATGTTTAATCGCCGCCAGTATCCCCATTTTATGGAAAAATTGGCTCAAAGTTCCCCATAAATTGGGAGATTAAGTCGTATTTCCACTGTCTAAGCGTCTCGATTATCACTTTTGGGATATCTTAGAAGCGCTCCTAGTGGTCTTTTTATCATATTTTGAACAGTGTAGAGACGTTTTATACAACGTCTCTATATTGCTGTGGAAATTAATAACAAGCCTATCGTGGCTTTGTTTTCACACTTACTGGGCCATTTACCACCACTTGACAAGCTAAACGGTAGGTTTCTGGTTTTTTCTTCAGTTTCCGGGTTTCAAAATCAGTCCGAGGCGAAAGATTTTCCATACCTTCCTGAATTTCTACAATACAGGTAGCGCATTGACCGTAGCCCCCGCAGTTCATCATCTTTCCCCTAAGGGTATAGATATCAATGCCATTCTCTAGGGCTTTTTCTCTTAAGTTAGCCCCATCAGCTGCGATCGCTTCCCGATTTTCGTTGACAAACGTAATATTAGCCATCAGCCCTTTTCACTCACATCGTTCCTATTAAGAAATCTTAAAAAATTTTCTGAAGTTAGCAAAGGTGATATGTACTGAAACTAAGAACAACGTTTTGAGACACAGTAGGGGCAATTCATAAATCATCCGATTTAGTTTAGGCTTGCACGGTCGGCAAATCCGGAAATTTTCTTGTAAGCATTGCCCCTACCCTTCTTGTCTCACCCTCTGGCAAACTGAAACAAAACCTGAGCAATGCTTACTACAGATGCGATAGATCGCCTCTAGAAAAAGTCAGCTCAGAATGACATAATTACCTGGTTTGACAGAATCTGTCTATAAGGGGTTATCAGAAAGTTCACTGCCTGGAAGATTGCTAATATTGCGTTGGAGAGCTGCCAACGAACGATTGTAATCCAGAACAGCTCTGAGTCGGTTGACTCTAGCGCGGGTAAGCTCAGTTTGAGCGCTAATTACATCAGTCTGCGTACCGACACCTGAGCGAAATCGTAACTCAGCCAAACGCAAGCTTTCTTCTGCCTGAGTAACGGCGAAGAAAGCAGTTTGAATGTTTTCCGCATTCGACCTTAAATTGAAATAAGCTCGTTCCACCTCCAAGCGGATTTGGTTGCGTTGGTCGGCAAACTGAGTTTCTGCGATCGCAATATTAGCTCTCTCCTGCTCCGCTCTGGCGCTGGCGGCTCCCCCATCGAAAAAATCCCAGCGAAATCTTGCCCCCAAGGTTAAGCCATCGGCAGGCCCCAATTCATCATTCAACACCCCTAAAACGTTGTAGGTCGCAAACAAACTTACTTGCGGACTTGTGCCAGCCAGCGCAATACGCCGTTGCTGTTCGCTGATGTTCCGCCGAGCCAAGAGCTGTTCCAACTCTGCCCGGTTCTTCAGTGCCAGGATAATACTCTGTTCTAGTGTAAGATTCCACTCCCCAGCAAACTCAATTTGGTCTGCCGCAGCCACCTCAGCCCTCTGAGCTAAACTTAACAATTCGGTTAACTGCCTGCGGGCAATACTTTGTTGACTTCTGGTGCGAGTTAGGTCTTGGACGGCATTCGCCAGCTGCACTTGAAACCGCAGTACATCAAAGCGCGTTCCCAGTCCAGCTTGTTCTAGCAACTGAGCATCCTCAAGACTTCTAGCAGCATCTCTCACAGCCGCAGTAGAAATCTCAACTTGGGAATCTGCCTCTTGCAAATCGTAGTAAGAATTCGTGACATCCAAACGGACTTGTTCGAGTTGGCGTTCCAAATCTAACTGATCGAAACGCGCCTGTTGTTCTGCTGCTTGGATACGCGCTCCTCGTCTACCAGAGGTAAAGAGGTCATAGCTGACTTCAAACCTGGTGTCAAAGCTTGTCGAGACAGTATTGTCATCCCCCAGTAATTGCCGTTGTCTGGTATTTGATAGCTCACCACTGGCAGAATCCGATCTGGTGAAATCTGCTTGCACACCAATGTTGGGATACTCAGCCGCAAGAGCTTCTCGCAGAGCCGCCCGACTGCGCTCTGCGGTCAGAAGTGCAACTTGTAAATCCCGATTGTTACGCCGCGCCAGTACAAGAGCCTGTTCCAGCGTTATCCGTTGGAAGTTTTGAATTTGTACTTCCTCTGGTTTGGTGGGAAATAGCAGGGGATTGGCGCTGGGGTTGAGGTATTCGGGGGGTAAAGGAGGGTTCTGAGTTTTGGTTTCTGAGCTTTGTTGAGTTAAGACGTTACTCCCGTTTCCTGTTTCCTGCGCCTGTTGGTTCTTCTGGGGAGCAGATGGAGCCATACCCGCGTTGCCAGAATTAAGCATAGGGGAGGTAGGACGAGTTTCTGCTTCGTCCTTGTTTTCCTGTGTACTGATTTCTGACTTGGGAGTTTCAACTTTTTGACTTGGGGGGCTTTCTTGTGCAGCACTCAGCTTTGCATACGCCAAGGTGAGAGCAAGACCTGCACCCACAGCCATGAAACCAGTTCCTACCCAATGAAACGGATGTCTAGAAGTTGGCATAAGTTTTTGAATTTGGTCTTTTGCTCTTAGAAAAACTTTTCTTCAGCTTCAAGCAACCTTATGCAGAATAGCGGGTTGCGATCGCGCTTGGCAAACGAATTTTTATTAATTGCTCCCCATTGGTTGAAAGCGCCGTCGATTCTGCCCGATTCTGATGAATCCTTAATCTAGTGGCGGCTGGGGACTGTGGACTGGGTATCACGAGGAATTGTTTCTCTTGGTCTCCTCTGCCAGCTGTTCGCTTAACCATTGAATTTCGTCTTGAATCACCATTAAACACCTTTGTAAGACTGCTATTTGGTAGGGATCTGCTGGCAGAGGTTCTGTTTGTTGACTTTCCAGGCGCAATCGACAAACCATTAAGCGATGCTCCACCAACTTGATTCGGATTGTGGGTTCTATGTGACTAAAAAAGAAAAACTTGATTGTAAAGCGAGAGCGAGCGTTCACCCAGCTTTCATGCGGGTGTTCTAGCATTTGTTGCATCCATAGCTCGCGCCCTTTATCGCTGATGCTATATATTTTGCGAATTGAACCTGCCTCTCCTTCCTCCTCTGTGAGTACGCTGATAGCACCCCGCTCCTCCAATCGTCTCAAGAGAGGATATATAGCGCCGTAGTTGGCACTGATGCAACCACTCATAAACAGTTCTAGTTGCTGCTTCAGGCGATATCCATGTAGCGGTTCGCGTTGCAGTAAACCTAAAGTAGCCAATTCAAGCATTTTGTATCAAACTGATATAAATATCTGTTGCATCTGTTGCATTCGATTTTAATATGTATGGTATTGCCTTGCATCTGCATTGAGAATAGAGCGTTTGACCTCTTCCCTACAAGGGGAGGGGAGTTTAAGCATAATAATCCCTCATTTGAGATGCACACTCTTGCCCCAACCCCTCCCCTTTTAGGGAAAAGGTTGGGGGAAAGGTTTTTTATGGGTGATGGTGTAGGAAGCTTTTCGTGATTGCTGCGATCGCGCAATAAACTATGCACTCGTCAATAAGCAGCCACGCAAGAGCGAAAGTTGTTAAAGTACCGCCAGCCTTGTCAAAGGAAAGGAAACGAAGATGTCCGATCATTCGTCCCCTGAATCTCCAGTTCCACTTAAGACACAAGAAGATACGCTTTTTGAGGAGCAAGCTTTAGAAAACGAGTCCGTTGCAGTTGAGCTTCACCCAGGTCGAACAAAGTATTGGGCCGCGTTGTCAATCGTCTTGTTGATTGTCGGTGGTGGTTTGGGTTGGCATTGGTGGCAAAGCCGTGCCAGTAATGCTCAACCTGCACCGGGAGCAGCAGGTCAACCGCAAGGAATACCTGTCAAATTAGCAACTGTAGAAACAGCCACCGTCGAAGAAGCTTCCGAGTTTGTGGGTTCCCTGCAAGCTGCACGGAGAGTGGTAATCAAGCCGGAAATTGAGGGGCGAGTTAGTCAGATTTTGGTTTCCGAAGGCGATCGCGTTCCCGCCGGAAAGACTTTAGTACAACTTAGCCCGGACAAGAGACAAGCAGAAGCCGCCAGCGTGTTACAGAGTGTCAATGCTGCCCGTGCCACCAGCGCCAATGCTGCCTCCCAAATCAAAGCCTTAGAAGCCGAAAGGGCTTCCACTGTCGCTGAACTGGAACTACAACAGGAAAACTATCGACGCACTTCTACCTTAGTAGGACAAGGTGCATTGGCGAGAGCCGAACTAGATCGAGTTACACGCGATCGCCGTGCTGCCCAAGCCGCCTTAAATGCCATCACCCAACGCATTCAAGCCGCCCAGTCAACCCTTGCCCAAGCCCAAGCAGGTTTACAGCAAGCCCAAGCTAACGTCGATCTTGCCAACGCAGAACTTAAAGATGCCACAATTGTCGCTCCGATCGCTGGCGTTGTCGGAGCTATCCCAGTCAAGTTAGGAGATGTCGTCAGCAGTAGTGATACCCTCACCACTATCATCCAAAATCAATCTTTAGAAATAGAATTGTCTATTCCTTTAGAAAGAGCGCCAGATTTACGCTTAGGGCAGACAGTAGAGGGAACCAATTCCCAAGGAAAATTACTAGGCACAGGTACAGTGAGTTTTATTTCTCCCCAAGTAAATACCAGTTCTCAAAGCATCCTTATCAAAGCTAGCTTTGACAACTCACAAGGACAACTGCGGGATGGGCAATTTATCCAAGCCAGAGTAGTTTGGGACGAGAAACCGGGAGTTTTAATCCCAACTAGCGCCATATCTCGCCTGGGTGGAGAAAATTTTGTCTTTGTAGCTCAAAGGAAAGGAGAATCAATCTTAATAGCCCAGCAAAAGCCCGTGAAATTGGGCGATATCCAGGGAAATAATTATCAAGTTATCGACGGAATAAAGCCAGGAGAGAGAATAGTTGTCTCAGGTATTCTCAATTTATCTAATGGCGCTCCCATCATACCTGAATCGAAAAACTAGGGACTGGGGAGAAGGGGACTGGAGACTAGGGACTGGAAGGGACGGGGTAATATTCTTCCCAATCCCCAATTCCCAATTCCCAATCCCCAACCCCCAATTCCTAATCCCCAACCCCCAATCCCCAACCCTATGTTTGTTGATTTCTTTATCAAGCGACCAGTCTTTGCTACAGTCTGCGCCTTGATTATCCTCCTGGTAGGAGCAATCAGCATTCCTACCATACCAGTCGCCCAGTTTCCGGATATTAGCCCGACTCAAATTAGCGTAACTTCCAACTACAACGGTGCTAGTGCGGAAGTTGTAGAAAGCGCTGTTACAACAGTCTTAGAACGTCAAATTAATGGCGTTGAGGGACTAAGATATCTAACTTCCAGTAGTAGTAATGATGGCACCAGTACAATTACTGCTACCTTTGAGGCATCACGCAATAAAGATATCGCCGCTGTTGATATCCAAAATCGGATATCTGTAGCTCAGCCGCAACTACCCCAATCTGTTCAGCAAACAGGAGTTGTAGTCACCAAAGAATCTAGCAGCATCCTCCTCGCGATTGGGTTGTACGCTGAAAATAAGCAGTACGACAACATCTTTTTAAGCAACTATGCCGATTTATACTTGACAGATGCCATAAAAAGAGTGCCGGGTGTTGGCAACGTGCAAATTTTCGGGGAACGCCGCTACGCAATGCGCCTCTGGTTAGACCCGAATCGCCTTGCTAGTCGAGGATTGACCGCTCAAGACGTAGTGAATGCACTCCGCGAGCAAAACTTACAAATTGGCGTGGGACGCATTGGGCAGCAACCAGCTCCAGAAGGACAGATGTATCAAATCGACCTGCGTGCCATCAGTAGGTTAAAAGATGTTTCCGAATTTGAGGAAATTGTCCTAAAAACCGGTGCTAGTGGGGCGTTGGTGAAGTTGAAGGATGTGGGAAGAGCGGAACTGGGGGCAGAAAACTATAGCTCGTTTTTGCGGTTTCGCGGCAATGATGCGGTAGGTTTGGGGATTTATCAGCTTCCGGGTAGTAATGCTTTGGATGTCGCCCATGCGGTCAAAAAAGAGATGGAGCGATTGAGTCAGAGTTTTCCGCCAGCTTTGAACTATCGAGTAGCATTTGATACGACGGAGTACGTAGAAGCATCCATGACAGAGGTGGTGATTACTCTGTTGGTATCGATCGCCCTCGTTGTCGCCGTGATTTTCATTTTCCTACAAGACTGGCGGACGACGCTGATTCCATCCCTCACCATTCCTCTAGCCTTAATTGGGACTTTTGCCTTTATCAAAGTTTTCGGATTTTCGATTAACAGTTTGACGTTATTTGGTCTAACTTTAGCAACCGGGATGGTGGTGGATGATGCGATCGTTGTGGTTGAAAATATCAGTCGCTTTATCCAAGAAAAAGGCATGAATCCCGGTCAGGCCGCTTCTGAATCCATGACAGAACTGTTCGGGGCGGTGATTGCAACTTCGTTAGTTTTAATGGCTGTATTCGTCCCTGTAGCCTTCTTTCCGGGGACGACAGGAGCGCTTTATAAACAATTTGCACTGACGATCGCATTCTCAATTGCTATTTCTACTTTTCTAGCTTTAACCTTGACTCCTTCCTTATGTGCGCTGCTGTTGCGTCCGGGACAAGAGCCGAAAGGTTGGGTTGGATGGATTTTCGGTCGGTTTAACGGGTTTTTGGATAGAACGCGAAAAGGATATGCGCTTACGCTTAACTTTCTCACCCGTTTGAAAAGCGTTATCATCGGCTTATTTATCGTCTCTTTGGGAATGACAGCTTGGCTTTATACCCAAGTACCTACCGCATTTCTCCCTGAAGAAGATCAAGGCTATTTCATCACCATCGTTCAAGGGCCCGAAGGAGTATCGCTGAACTACACCAGCGAGGTGATGAACAAAATTGAACAAGAAATTCTCAAAAATCCGGAAGTTGTAGGAACTTTCGTTGTTGGTGGTTTTGGTTTTAGCGGTAGCACTGCTAATAGTGGTGTCATTTTCACCACCCTCAAACCTTGGGAAGAACGTACAGGGAAAGACCAAAATGTACAAGGAATTATTGGCAGATTGGCAGGAACTTTAGCCACAATACCAGAAGCCAGAATTATCCCTGTTAATCCTCCAGCAATTCAAGGTTTAGGTCAATTTGGCGGGTTCCAATTTCAGCTGCAAGACCGCAGAGGTAATAGTAGTTTAGAGCCTCTATTACAATCTTTGGGACAACTATTAGGTAGTGCGAATAAAACACCCGGATTGCAAGCTGTATTTAGCACCTTCGCCGCGAATACGCCGCAACTACTAGTAGAGGTTGACCGCAATAAAGCCAAAGCATTGCAAGTTTCCATCGACGATATCTTTAACACCCTGCAAACTTTCTTGGGCGCACAATATGTAAACGACTTTGATTTACAGCAGCGAAATTATCGTGTCTACGTCCAAGCGGATCAACAGTTTCGTTCTAACCCAGCCGATGTTGGGAAACTCTACGTTCGTTCTGGCGAAAATCAGATGATTCCCCTGAGCAGTTTAGTAAAACTTACTCCCACGACTGGCGCTCAAACTATTAACCATTACAACTTATTCCGTTCTATAGAAGTTAATGGTTCGGCGGCTCCTGGCTCTAGTTCTGGAGATGCAATTAAAGCAATGGAAAGAGTAGCAGCACAAGTTTTACCATCTGGTTTTGGCTAC
Source organism: Trichocoleus sp. FACHB-6 (assembly GCF_014695815.1). NCBI lineage: Bacteria > Bacillati > Cyanobacteriota > Cyanophyceae > Leptolyngbyales > Trichocoleusaceae > Trichocoleus > Trichocoleus sp. FACHB-6. The sequence continues at coordinate 75,619 of NZ_JACJOY010000111.1, read as the reverse complement.
GAATGGTCGGGTACTTCTCTGGAGGAAATTCAGTCGGGCGGTTTAGCACCGATAATCTTTGGGTTGGGACTAACCTTTGTGTTTCTAGTATTAGCTGCACAGTACGAGAGCTATATTGACCCGATAATTATTATGCTTTCAGTTCCCTTAGCTATTTTCGGGGCGCTTTTAGCTCAGTCAATGCGCGGTTTAGCTAATGATGTTTATTGTCAGATTGGATTAGTAATGTTGATTGGTTTAGCAAGTAAGAACGCTATTCTAATTGTAGAATTTGCTAACCAATTGCGCGAGAAAGGGATGTCAATTACCAGAGCAGCGGTGGAAGCTTCGCAAGAGCGTTTGCGACCGATTTTGATGACAGCTATTTCAACGCTTTTGGGTATTTTTCCCCTAACAATTGCGACGGGAGCAGGTGCAGGTAGCCGCCAATCTTTAGGGACGGCGGTGTTCGGCGGTATGCTGGTTGCGACTTTCTTAAGTTTGTTTGTAGTGCCAGTGCTGTATATCGTAATTAAGACGCTCAGCGATCGCTTGAAGCCTGGCGGTAAAAATAAGAAAACTCCGAAATCGGCTCCTAGTCGAGAGTTGAAAAGTCCTGTTATCACCCGTTAAATTGAACCTCTCTCTGGAAAAGCTTTCAGCGGAGATTTCCGCCGCTGAAAGCTTTTCACTCCCCAACCTCTGCCCACCTTCCCCTTCTTAAGGTTCTCCATGCTAAAGATTACTTAGAGGCAAAATACCCTACACCTGCAATGCTGCCTAGCGATGCTAAAGATTTAGCAATTGTGGGGATGGTGGAACTGGCGACAAACGAACTATTGCCCGCTACAGTCCCATTGTCCCCCGTGATGTTAGGGTTGTCAGCAGGAGATCCAGAAAAAATCGAGCAGGCATTGCAGAAAATCTCCATAGTGCTGAAGTTTTTTGAGAGTTTGCTAGACGAGCGCCCATTCTTTGGCAGTGAAAATATAACTCTCGCTGAACCTTTAGCTGGTACTGTTTTACCCTGGTTGCCAAGGGGCGGCGTGTCCTTAAGTGGCTATCCCAAATTGAATGCTTGGTGCGATCGCATTCAAGCACGTCCTTCTTGGCAAGCTACGGAAGCTACCCCAGAGATAATGGAAGCCTTTAAGTCGTCTCCTATGATAGCTCGCATGGCAGCTGCACAGAACTCCTAAAGACTCATGCAGACAATCCCCGCAGCAAAAAGCGCGGGGATTGTTGGCTGCAATATCGAACAATTTCTTGAACCCTAATACGGCATTGTTTGTGTAGGCACAACTAAATTGGTGTGCCTACACAAATACTTTTGCCAGAAGTCTCTTCTTTGTCTAGGAAGCTACTTTCGCAGTAGAACGGCGGCGACGTCTTCCAGCAAGCTTAGTAGGCGGTTCCTCTGGAGCTTGCAGCAAGAACACTAGCAGAGGGCGGCTCTGAAATTCACGCCGCAGCAGGCGTTGTAGCGCTGATTCCAATTGAGTTTGCACTCCTGCCCAGTCAACTTCTAACGGTTCATCGTCCAAGACACGGGCGAATTCTGACCAGCGATCGCTCAAAATTCCTTCTAGAGTTTCGCGTACCAAAGTTTGTAGGCGATCGCGTTCCATCGTTGTCACCACACCGCGCAGGTGAACTTCCGGCTTAGCAGTCAGCTTACCTTCCCAGTCCATCGCCGCAGCGATCGTCACAACACCATCTTCTGCCAATTGCTGCCTTTCTTTCAGCACATTAGCTTTCAGCACGCCAGAATTATCTACTAATTCGATGCCAGACGGAACCTTACCCGCCACTTTGATGCTATCTTCCGACACCTCTACGACATCCCCATTGTCAATAATCACCATATTTTCCGCAGGGATACCCATGCTCTGGGCAGTCTTGGAGTGCTGGATAAGCATCCGATGCTCTCCGTGAACTGGTAAGAAGAACTTCGGACGAGTTAAGGCAATCATCAGCTTTTGGTCTTCCTGACAGCCGTGACCGGAAACGTGAATCCCCTTGTCGCGACCATAAACCACATTTGCACCCTGCATCATCAGCTTGTCGATGGTATTTACCACGGCAATTGTATTTCCCGGAATTGGGTTTGCCGAGAATATCACCGTATCGCCCGCACGGATTCTCACTTGTCGGTGTTCGCCGTTAGAAATACGAGTCATTGCTGAAAGAGGTTCACCCTGAGAACCGGTAGTTAAAATCAATACCTTCTCATCTGGCAGTTGGTGAATCGACTGCAAAGGCTGGAACAAATTGTCGGAACATTTGATATATCCTAGATTGCGTGCCTGAGCAATCACATTCAGCATCGAGCGGCCTACCACGGACACCATCCGTCCGTGCTTTTGCGCCAGTTCCAGAACCATATTGATTCGGTGGACTGACGAAGCAAAAGTGGTCAATAGCACCCTTCCCTTTGCCTGAGAAATAAAGCGGTCGAGATTCGGAAAAACTGATCGCTCCGAAGGCGTGAATCCCGGTACTTCCGAGTTAGTCGAGTCGCTAATCAGGCATAAAACGCCTTTCTCGCCGTATTCAGCCAGTCTTTGTAAATCAAAAAACTCTCCATCAACTGGCGTGTGGTCAATCTTGAAGTCACCCGTATGGATAACGACACCAGGGGGCGTGTGGATAGCGACTGTGAAGCTATCAGCAATCGAGTGAGTGTTGCGAATAAATTCGACGAAGAATGAAGCGCCAATTCGCACCATTTCGCGGGGTGCTACCCGTTTTAGGGTCGTCCGATTGGAAACCCCAGCTTCTTCCAATTTACCTTCTAGCAATGCCATTGCTAGACGCGGGCCATAGATGACTGGGATATCAAATTGCTTGAGGTGATATGCTATCCCGCCGATATGGTCTTCGTGACCGTGGGTGACGATCATACCTTTGATTTTGTGGCGATTTTCCCGCAGATAGGTCATGTCGGGGAGGACGATGTTCACGCCGTGCATGGATTCGCTGGGAAAAGCTAATCCCGCATCCAACAGCACGATTTCATCGTTATATTCAAACACACAGGTATTTTTCCCAATTTCATGCAGTCCGCCGAGGGGAATAACTTTCAGGGCGGGTGCGGATTCGTTCTTAGTCATGTGGTTCCTTGTAATAAATCAAGATCGGTCAATACAAAACAGTTGAAAATTTGCATAAATTACAGCGACTTTGGCAAAGAGAAAGCCTAAAATAGGAATTTTTTGCCTTGTTCTTTTTGCCTGGTATTAGCGACTTTAGCCAGTAAAAATTTAAAAAAAGAAACTTCTTTTTTTGCTTTTTTCCTTTTTTTTTCCTTTCTACCGTCGCCTCAAATCAAAGTCAGCTGCTTCATTACTGCCTCTAACATTTGCCTATCTGAGTCTGGTAGATGGGAGAGTGGTGGACGAGTCGAGCCAATATCCCAACCTTGCAGTTTTAGCGCCGCTTTGATGGGAATAGGATTAGTCGTACAAAACAAAGCTTTGAATAATGGAAAAAGTTGTAGGTGAATATCGATTGCTACTTTAGTTTGACCGTTTTCAAAGGCTTGAATCATCTGTTGCAGCTGTTTGCCTACCAGATGGCTGGCAACACTTATTACCCCAGCACCGCCAACTGATAATAAAGGCAAAGTTAGGGAATCATCCCCAGCGTATATCTGAAATTCTGCTGGTATCAGCCGTCGAATCTGACTGGCTGCGTCTAGGTTGCCACTTGCCTCCTTAATTGCCACAATGTTCGGGATTTCTGCCAGACGAGCTACTGTCTCTGGCTGGAGATTCTGACCTGTACGACCAGGTATGTTGTAGAGTATCAGGGGCAGGTCTGGGCAAGATTGGGCGACGCTTGCAAAGTGCTGATACAGTCCCTCTTGGGGGGGCTTGTTGTAGTAGGGTACGACTTGTAAAGATCCATCTACTCTTATTTTAGCGGCTTTTTGAGTAGCTGCGATCGCTTCTTTCGTCGAATTTGACCCCGTACCTGCGATTACCTTAGCTTTTCCGGCTACTGCCTTTTGTACAACCTGAAATAACTCATACTCTTCTTCCCAAGTCAGAGTAGGAGATTCCCCAGTTGTGCCGCATATTACCAAAGCATCACTACCATTTTCTGCCAAATGCGCCGCCAGCTCTTCTGCAACGGCGTAATTTACAGCGCCATCTTCCTTAAATGGCGTCACCATCGCGGTGATCACGCGCCCAAAATTTACCACACTCTTTTAACTCCTCTTTCGATTTTGAATTTTGGACTTTGGATTTTGGATTAAGAAGCTACAATCTAAAATCTAAAATCTAAAATCCAAAATTTTGCTGGTATAAGTCGATTACTTATAACTTAATTCAGTAGCAGGCTGGAGCCAGTTCCGTTCTACCAACAATTCCGCAATTTGGATGGCATTAAGCGCCGCACCCTTGCGTATCTGATCTCCACTCAACCACAGTTCCAATCCGCACGGATGAGAAATATCTTGACGAATTCGACCTACTAAAACTTCGTCGCGACCGCTGGCCTCAATTGGCATGGGAAAATAATTTGCCTGCCAGTCTTCCACCAGCTTGACACCCGGAGCAGTCGCTAATATTTCCTTCGCCTTGGCTGGGGGAAATGGTTGCTCAAATTCTAGGTTAATCGCTTCTGAGTGCGCTCTGAGTACGGGAACCCGCACACAAGTCGCACTTACTCGCAGTTCTGATGCACCGAAAATCTTGCGCGTCTCGTTGAGCATTTTCAGTTCTTCTTCACAATACCCTACTTCAGTCATTGGGGAATTGTGGGGAAACAAATTAAATGCCAGCGTGTAGGGAAAAATCCCCGGTTTTGGCGACTCTCCCTCTAAAATTTCCCGGCTGTGTGTTTTGACTTCTTCCATCGCCCTTGCACCCGCACCGCTTGCCGATTGGTAGGTGGCGACAACAATGCGCTGTACTGGCTGCACTTGATGCAGGGGCCAAACAGCCACTGCCATCAAAATTGTTGTGCAGTTAGGATTAGCAATTATACCCCGATGAGTGGCTGCTGCTTCTGGGTTCACTTCTGGAACCACTAGGGGAACTTCGGGGTTCATGCGAAAGGCACTGGAATTATCAATTACGACTGCCCCAGCGTCTACCACTTTATGCGCCCAAGCTTTAGAGGTAGAGCCGCCAGCAGAAGCTAGAACTAAATCTACATTATCAAACGAGCGATCGCCTACTGCCTCTACAGGCAAATCTTCGCCCTTAAATGACATGGTTCGACCAGCAGAACGTTCTGAAGCCAACAGCTTCAAGTCTGCTACGGGAAAGTTACGGGCTTCCAGAAGTTCTAATAACTCCGTACCTACTGCACCCGTGGCTCCGAGAATGGCAACGCGATAGGAATCAGACAAAGATGGTTCCTCCTCTTGAATACATATAATTCAAAAACTTTCGGTATCGAGCCTAAGCAATCTGTTAGGTTTTTTTTGTAATATTTGTAATATTTGTGCTTGGGCAAGGACACAGACTCTTACTGCTTCTATTAGAATATCTCAAAGGAATTTTACATATCTAGAACTTCCCTTAACCTAACTTCCGTGCCAAAGAAGGAAAAGCTAGATTCTGGTTGAGTGAAAGCGCGTGCTGTCGATGTACTATCATCAAATATGTCAACAATAGGGATAGTAAGGTTTTATCTACACTGGCTGCAACTGTTGCAAAACTAGGATATCACGGGGTTGAGACGCTAGAGTTCTTCTTTGGCTTTAACCGACCGTCTTCCAAGCCTGCTGTAGAATCGCTATCAACCTTGTGCGCTTTAGTTTCTAGAGAAGTTATCTGATGAAAGTTACCCAGGAAAAGCTCCCCCAGAGCAGGATTGGCTTGGAAATTGAAATTCCACCGGATCAGTCAAAAAATGCCTACGAGCAGGTAGTCCAAAAGCTCGCCCGTACAGTCAATATTCCTGGGTTTCGCAAAGGAAAGGTGCCTCGCCAAATCCTGCTACAGCAATTGGGGCAGACACGGATTAAAGCAACTGCCCTGGAAGAATTGATTCAAAGTAGTCTCCAGCAGGCTCTTAAGCAAGAAGCAATTGAGCCGCTTGGCAACTATCAGCTGCGTTCCGATTTCGATGAGTTAGTGGGTCAGTTCAAACCAGGAGAACCCCTGACGTTTATAGCTGCGGTGGATGTCCAGCCGGAAGTATCGTTAGGGGACTACACCGGTCTTACCGTCAAGGCGGAGGAAGTACCTTATGACCCTAGCACTGTGGAAAAATTCTTAGAGGAGCGTCGCGCCGAATTAGCCAACTTAATCCCTGTGGAAGGTCGCCCAGCGCAAATGGGAGATGTAGCAGTGGTGGATTATAGTAGCCGTTTAGCGGACGAACCAGAAGGTGAAGAAACTGAAAGTATTGCTGGGGGTCAAGCCGAAGACGCTCAAATTGAGCTAGTTGAAGGCAAGTTTCTCAAAGAATTTGTCGATGGCATTGTGGGCATGAGTTCCGGCGAGACGAAACAGATATCGGTGAATTTTCCGGAAGATTATCGCCAAGATTTAGCAGGGAAGACAGCTATTTTCAGCATCACACTCAAAGACCTCAAGGAAAAAGAGTTACCAGCGTTAGATGATGATTTCGCCCAAGAAGTCAGCGAGTTTGAGACTTTAGCCGAGTTACAAGAGTCTTTAGAAAAAAGATTTCGCGACAAAGCTGAGCAAGAAACAAAGGCTAATAAGGAGCAAGCGCTCGTCAGCGAACTGCTCTTAAAAGTTGAAGCTGACCTGCCGGAAACCATGATTCAGCAAGAAGTTGAAACGATGCTGCGTCAAACCATCATGCAAATGGGGCAGATGGGGATTGATGTCAAGTCCATGTTTACGCCGGAGATGGTCAAGCAAATGGGAGCGCGATCGCGTCCCGAAGCCATCGACCGACTCAAACAATCCCTAGCCCTAGAAGAAATTGCCAAGCGCGAATCTCTCCAAGCAGAACCAGAAGCCATTACAGCCAGAGTCAATGAGCTGCTAGAGCAGTTTCCAGACGACCAAAACATCGACAGGGAACGGCTGCATACCATTGTCTCAGCCGATTTGCTCAAAGAAAAAGCAATTAGCTGGCTAGAAGAACACGGCACAATTGAACTGGTTCCCCAAGGCACTCTCACGCCAGAGGAAGACGAGGAAACTGAAGTTGAAGTAACCGCTACCGAAGCAACAGAAACCGAAACGGCAGAGGAAACTGAAGCTACAGAAGCAACCACCCAGACGGCACAACCAGATGCCGAATCCTCTCTAGAGTGAATAAACCATAGGGGCAAGCAAAAAACTGCCCCTACACCCCTATCAACAGTCCGTGATGGTCAAAAACAGCGGATTCGGATATAACGGAAGTATAGTGGATCAAGAACCACTCGCCAGTTCACCTGACAGTGCAGGGTTAGACTTCGCTCGTTTATGGTTATATCTCTATCCCGGAATTACGAAATCACAAGCCAAAGAAAACCGGATATATACTCCGCCTTCGGTTCAAGCAACGTTGTTCCTATGGTGGTGGAACAATCCGGTATGGGGGAACGGGCGTTTGATATTTACTCGCGGCTACTGCGGGAGCGCATCGTTTTCTTAGGGACTCCGGTTGACGATGTGGTGGCTGACTCAATTGTGGCTCAGCTGTTGTTTCTAGACGCAGAAGACCCGGAAAAAGACATTCAGATGTACATCAACTCCCCCGGCGGTTCGGTGACATCTGGTATGGCAATATATGACACAATGCAGCAAATACGGCCTGATGTTGTTACCATATGCTATGGATTAGCAGCCAGCATGGGGGCGTTTTTGTTAGCAGGTGGAGCGCAGGGTAAGCGCATGGCTCTACCCAGTGCCAGGATTATGATTCACCAGCCCCTCGGCGGAGCTCAGGGACAAGCAGTTGATATCGAAATTCAAGCCAAAGAAATTCTTTATCATAAGCAAAAACTGAACGAGTTACTGGCTCACAGCACGGGTCAACCGTTTGAGAAAATATCGGAAGATACCGAGCGCGATTTCTTTATGTCATCGGCTGAGGCCAAAGATTACGGTCTCATCGATCAGGTCATCTCCAGGCAGAACCTTCCCCACGCGGAAGCAGCTGTCACTTCACTGAGATAAGAGGCAAGTATGTCTAAGTACGACTCCCATCTGAAATGTTCGTTTTGTGGCAAGTCCCAAGAACAGGTACGCAAATTAATTGCCGGGCCGGGAGTCTACATTTGCGATGAATGCGTTGACCTGTGTAATGAAATTTTAGATGAGGAGCTACTGGACTCTGGGACTCCAGCACCTCAGCCGGTTCCCCGTGCCGAACCTCCCCAGAAGCGCCGCGTCCGTTCCTCTAGTCTCTCTCTGAGCCAAATTCCCAAGCCGAGAGAACTGAAAAAGTATCTCGATGAACACGTAATTGGTCAAGACGAAGCCAAGAAAGTGCTTTCGGTAGCGGTATACAACCACTACAAGCGCCTGAGTTTTATCCAATCTAAAAATAATGGCAAAGCGGGGCATGACGATCAGGTAGAACTGCAAAAATCGAACATTCTCCTGATTGGCCCCACAGGTTGCGGGAAAACACTTCTGGCACAAACGCTGGCAAGCATTCTGGATGTACCCTTTGCTGTAGCAGATGCTACCACTCTGACGGAAGCAGGGTATGTCGGAGAAGATGTGGAAAATATCCTGCTGCGACTGTTGCAGGTGGCAGACTTGGATGTGGAAGAGGCGCAGCGGGGAATCATCTACATAGATGAAATTGACAAAATCGCCCGCAAGAGCGAAAATCCCTCAATTACGCGGGATGTCTCCGGTGAAGGCGTACAGCAAGCTTTGCTGAAGATGCTGGAGGGGACAATCGCCAACGTGCCGCCTCAAGGTGGACGGAAGCATCCCTATCAGGACTGCATCCAAATTGACACGAGCAACATCATGTTTATCTGTGGTGGTGCCTTTGTTGGTCTGGAGAAAGTTGTAGAGCAGAGAATTGGCAAAAAGTCAATAGGCTTTGTTCAAGGTGGTGAAGGGCAACCAAGAGAAAAACGCACAGCGGATATTGTGCGGCACTTGGAGCCGGACGACTTGGTGAAATTTGGGATGATTCCAGAGTTTATTGGTCGAGTGCCAGTGGTGGCGGTCGTCGATCCGCTGGATGAAGAAGCGCTGATGGCAATTTTGACTGAGCCTCGGAATGCGTTGGCGAAGCAGTACCAGAAGTTGCTGAAGATGGACAACGTGCAGCTAGACTTTAAGCCGGATGCGCTGCGGGCGATCGCGCAAGAAGCGTATCGGCGGAAAACTGGCGCACGGGCGCTGCGAGGAATTGTTGAAGAATTAATGCTGGATGTGATGTATGAGTTGCCGTCCCGCAAGGATGTGACTCGATGTACCATTACGCGAGAAATGGTAGAGAAGCGTTCTACTGCGGAATTGATCGTGCATCCTTCCTCTATGCCCAAGCCTGAATCTGCATAATTTGTAGCAGTGGTACAAAAAAGCTGAAAATATATAAACCCGTTTTCTCTGGAAAGCGGGTTTTTTACATAATAGTAGGGTAAACACCAATATTTTCTCTTATAAGGCAGAACTAGCCCCCTAGACCCTTCCCTAGTAGGGGTTTGGGGGACAAATCAAAGCCCCCTCCTAAGGGAACAAATTAAAGCCCTCTCCTAAAAGGAGGGGGGTTGGGGAGAGGTTAAGAGAGATGTATTGGGATGGGTACTACCCTAGATACTCAAAACTAAAAAGTCATAAAATGCCTCAAATTCAAGTTCGCGGCACTTCGCATTACTACGAATGGATCAAGACACCGAAAGATGGTGAAAAAAAGCCAGTAATGGTCTTCATGCACGGTTGGGGTGGATCTTCTCGTTACTGGGAAACCCCTGCTAAAGCCCTTTCGGAGACTTTTGACTGCTTGCTTTATGATATGCGAGGATTCGGGCGATCGCGTAAACTTTCGCCTGTGGGGAACGGTAACGTCCTAGCAGAAGAATCCTCGCCACTGGCAGAAGAACCTGCTACAGCCCAAGAGTTGACTTATGAAATGGAGGAATACGCTGACGACTTAGCAGGGTTATTAGAGACCTTGCAGTGCGATCGCGTCTATGTTAATGCCCACTCGATGGGAGCATCTGTCGCCGTCTTTTTTCTCAACCGCTACCCAGAGCTAGTAGAAAAAGCAATTTTAACCTGTAGCGGCGTTTTTGAATACGACGAAAAAGCATTTAAAGCTTTTCATAAATTTGGCGGCTATGTCGTCAAATTCCGTCCCCGTTGGCTGTATCAGCTTCCCCTCGTTGACCAGATGTTTATGAAGCGATTCGTGCATCGTCCCCTACCCAGTGCAATCAGTCGTGCTTTTTTAGACGATTTTCTGATGGCAGATTACCAAGCTGCTGTAGGCACCATGATTACCTCGGTTAGCGAAAAAGCAGCCCAAGTGATGCCTAATGAGTTCGCCAAGCTTACCGTTCCAACACTTATAGTAGCTGGTGAATACGATATCATTATCCCCGCCGCGATGGGGCGCGTCGCCGCAGGATTGAGTGACAAGGTGGAGTATGTCGAGATTCCCGATACTGCTCACTTTCCCATGCTGGAAGCACCAGAAGCTTATCTTAAGGTAGTGCAAGAGTTTTTGGGAATAGGCACTGAGCGAAGTTTCGACCAAACTGTAGCGTCCTAGTTGCGATCATTATTATACTCAGGCAGATTTTCCCCTCAGCAACACAACCAAGGCAACGCCTGTAATTCCAGCGACTACAACCCATGCTAAGGTCAAACCGATTAATTCGCTGAAGAATAGGCGGGTAGTCTGGCGCAAAATTCCACCTACAGTCCAGCCGATAGGCAGCCCTATCGCCCAGCCTACAGCATTTGCCAAGATCCACGTCCAAGCTTTTTTGACTTGCTGCCTGAGTACCAACCATTGCCCCAGCCCAAGCATTGCGCCTACAATTGTCCCATTCAAGACACCGAAGATTATTCTAGGTTCAGAAAGCAACGTTCCGGGGGCAACCCAGCCTATGGCACCCATACCACTGCCCCCGATTAAACCCCAACTGACTATACTCGCTAATATCCACCACCAAGCGATCGCAAGATGCTGTCTGAGAACCAACGCTTGAGAAAATGCGATCGCGCTTGCACCTATTGCGCCCTCTACAAGTTTAATATCGGTTCTATCGCCAATTTCCACCCAGAGCAAACTAACTAAAAAACCTACACAAGTAACTAACATCCATTGCAGCCAGAAAAAGCATCCAATTTTAGATTTTGGCTTTTTGATTTTAGATTGAGAAGTATTTTCAGCAGTAGGAAACAATCAACGTAAGAGCCAAACGGTATTAAGACCCACTTATACTATCCGGTTGGAGGCGACTTCGGCAAAACTTTTGGTTGCGTAGCGCTTGCGGGAAAAAGCGAACGGAAAGCTTCTCGGCGTTTTTTGGGTGACTCTGGAGACATATAACTCCATAAACTTTCCCAGTAGAAAAAGGATACCCCATTAAAACCGCGATCGCGCACCACCTGAACCTGCCCCTGAATTTGCTTCATGTCCACAGGACGACCCCATAACCCTGATAATATCCCCACACCGACGGGAATCTGACCACGAGCCATCTGCACTGCTGGTTGCGACAATTCCGCAGCAAAAGTTTTCAAGTCATCGCGATACACCTGTAAAACTAACTCATTCACCAAACCACGCTTTATCCAAGTCTGCCAATCTTGGAGATAGGATCTATAGGCAAAGTTGTAAGGGTTAGGAGACAAGGACACTAGACAGTAAGGATTAACGGATTTTACAGCTTGGAAAACTCGTTGCATAAAATCAGTAATTTTGTCTGCTCTCCAGCGTATCCACTCGGAATCTTTCGGATTAGTCGGGGGACTTTTTCCCTGATGTTCTTGTTGGTATAGTCTGATTGTGTAGGGGTCGTAGCCAAGCTCAACAGGTAAGCCAAAATGATCGTCTAATTGAATCCCAGCCACATCATATTTTTCGACAACTTCAACAATTAAATCGAGAATAAACTGCTGTACTTCCGGGTGCAGAGGATTGAGCCAAACTACTTTTCGAGTCAACTGTTTGCGGATGAATTGTTGAATTTTTCGAGAGGAAGGTTCAACATTTGGCTTTGCGGGTTTAAGCAAGTTTGGTTCTATATCTGGCGTCAGCATCTTTGTACCGTCCCCACGAAGTGAGATCCAGCCGGGGTGACGCTTCGCCAGATTTGAGCCAGCCGGAGCCATGAAGCCATACTCAAACCAAGGAATCACCCTAAGCCGCTGTCGATTTCCTTGCTCGACTATCTGCGCCAAAACATCGTTTCCTAGCCGTAGAATCTTCAGTCCTCTGTCTTGAGAACGACCAGTTACCCGTTTGGCTACAGAACTGGGATAGAAGGTATTTCCTCGGTTCCAGACTACCGGATAGACGGTGTTGAAGTTTAGTTGAGATAGCTGGTCTAATGCTCTGTTGATTCCCCAAGGCGTATATAGCACGCCACTGGCAACATTGGTCAGCCAAACGCCTCTTAACTCCGTAGAAGCTGAAATCGTTGGGGGATTTGCTTTAAACTGGGGAGGATAAATTGACAATGCGATCGCTACTGCCAAGCATAGCCAAGAAATGAACCAGGTTGGATTCCGGTTCTGTTTTCCTTTTCTGCCTTTGTGACGCTTTCTAGTCACTCAGCGAAAGCTTCCATAAACTCGTAGCTGGAAAATAAGCGTAAGTCTTCCCCCTGGTCTGAAAAATTTAGCAGCAACTTTGCGATCGCTATCTTATCAGCTATCGGATTGTTGAGCTACCTTCCTCACCGCTTCGATGTCCAACTCTAAAACCTCAGCTATTTGTTCTACACTCAACCCCTGCTGTAACAAGCGAGGCACTGTTTCTAGCTTGCCTTCTAGTTTGCCTTCTAGTTTGCCTTCTAGCTTGCCCTCTTCCTTAGCTTCTTGATAGACTCTGGTTTGTTTTAGATCACTTAATCCAAACATTGCTTCTAACTCCTGACGGCTTAATTGAGTAAATTTGTAGACCAATATCGTCTCAATCAATTCTAAAACCTTTCGCTTGAGTGCTTCATCCTCAAGCTCTTGTTGTGCCTTCTGAATTAACTGTCTAGCCAGCGTCTGGGCTGTATCTTCATTCTCAACTACTAACCGCACCATCCCCAAACCTACTGATGGATTTGCGGTTTCCTCCAATTCATCCAAATACACCCACTGTACTTGCTGACTTAGCAGCAGTCGCTGATATTCTATTGGCACTGCTTGGTCGATACTTCTTCGGCAAAACACTGCCACTGCACGCCAATCTTTTTTAGGTTTATTTTGACCGAGATAAAGGAAAATTTCGGTAAATAATCGATAGTAAAAGATATCGTCTGGTTGAAACTGGACTTCAACAAAGTAGATGGGTTTACGGCTTTGCTTAGAGGGAACAAATACTCCATCAATACGTTTAGCTGTTTCTTTGACTTCCACTGACTTGAATTCATAAGCGTTACCCTCAGTTGATGATTGACCAATGAGTTCAAAAAAGATGCCAGGGAAGGTCTGAAACATCTGATAGAAAATGCTGTCTGTTTTCATGCACAGGCTGTAGAAAAATCAAAAACCCGTGTTCTTCAAGAACACGGGTTTTCAAGCTTAAAAATCAGCGTAACAGACTATCAACCGCTCAGCAAAGCTTCGACAAACTCGTAGCTGGAAAATGGACGTAAATCTTCTACGCCTTCACCAGCACCAATGAAGCGAATTGGCAAGCCTAGCTGCTGCACTACAGCTAGAGCTACGCCTCCCTTAGCAGTTCCATCAAGTTTTGTCAATACTACGCCGCTAAGTTTTGCTGCCTGTGAGAATACTTCTGCCTGACGCAAGCCATTTTGTCCGAGAGTAGCATCTAGAACGAGGAGGGCTTCTATTTGGGCGTTGGGGGCTTTTTTATCGACAATCCGGCGAATTTTGCCCAGTTCTTCCATCAGATTTTTCTTGTTCTGGAGACGACCTGCTGTGTCGATGAGGAGTAATTCTGTACCTCGTGCCTGTGCTGCCGTAATGGCATCAAACACCACTGCCGCCGGATCGGTGTTCTGTCCGGGGTTGGCAATCACTTCTACAGCGCTACGCTGTCCCCAAATCTTCACCTGTTCGACTGCGGCGGCGCGGAAGGTATCGGCAGCGCCAATTAAGCATTTATAGCCAGATTTCTGGGCTAAATGGGCAATTTTGCCAATAGTGGTCGTTTTACCCGCACCATTGACTCCAGTCATCAGCCAGATATTCAGGGTGTCTTTTGTTGGGACAAAGGTGGGGCTGTAGGATTCTTGAATAGGTTTGTCGAGTAAGTCACGCAGGATTTTCTTCAGGTAAGCGATCGCTTGATCTGGAGGCAGCACTTCCTCTCGCAGCCTATCTTGTAGCGTTTTTATGATATAATCTGTCGCTTCTATGCCGACATCTGCCTGCAACAGCAGCGCCTCAATCTCCATCACCGCGTCTTGATTCAACGGCCCTTGACCGACGATGGCTTTGAGCTGGTTAATCAAGCTGCGACGGGTTTTGTCCAGACCTTGGCGCAGTCGCTTTAGCCAAGTGATTTCTTCAATTGAGACATCTTCTGCACGCCGCCCTTGAGTTGCCAGCACTTGGGCTGACCACATGAAACCCTCATCAAAAGCAAGTCCTGGCACTTCCTCGGTCACTGCTGTTGCCGCAGGCTGTACTGGTGCCTGTACCCGTTCTGGTTCGGGCGCTTCTATTGCGGTTGCTTTTAGCCGTTCTAGTCGTGCTTGTCGGTCTTCTTTTGCCCAGAATGGTACGGGGGTGGGGGGTGCTTCCTCTGTCTGTGTTTCAACACTATCAGGTGCTATAACTACGCCTGTTTCGGCGATCGCACTCTCTGTTTCTGGTTCCGGTGCTTCTGGTGCTATAACTACGCCTGTTTCGGCGATCGCTTCTACCTCTTGTGCCGATTCAGGTGTTGTTTCTTCCTCTACCTCGGCGTTAGTATGATTTATTTGCTCGGCAGCTGGTTCTGACGCGATCGCTTCTGAAGTTGCGGATGCAGCAAGGTCATCTTCCACCTCAAGACTAGCGGTTTCTGCGGCAGTGTCTATTAAAGTGTCTGGTGATTCAGAAACCTCTGCCGTGTCTGGAACATCCGCAGATGGTTCTTGTCCAGCATCAGGAGCAGCTTCCGGCTCAGCTTGTTCCTGCTTTTGCTGAATGTTTTTATAGGCTGCTTTGGCGTATCTGAGAAGATCCTCAGATACACCTGGTGACTGCTCCTGTGTTGATTCTGACGTTTCAGGTTCAGCGGACGGCTGAATTTGATCGCTTTGTTGCTGTTCAACCTGGGAGTCACTCTCAGAATTACTAAACTGGCGACGGAACCAATTAAAAACCATTGCACCTACTTAAACATTGCAGCAATCTTATTTTTAACCAGATGGTCGCAATTAAATACAACTTGTCCTTTTGGGGACTGGGTAAAGATTGATATCCAGTCCCCAATCTCTAATTTCCCGAACCAGTTAAATTTATTTGCACCGACCTGCTTACTAAACTATAGAAAAATTTTCTGTTAATTTTCTCTTCAAGTGCGCGATTTAGTCTTAAGCTTCTCAGTTACCCGACGCAGGACACCGTTAATAAACTTACGCCCTTCCTCATCGCTGTATTTTTTAGCTAGTTCTACAGCTTCATTAATAGCCGGACTATCGGGGACTCCTAAAAACATAATTTCTCCTACGGCGATCCGCAAGATATCGCGGTCAATTTTAGGCAAGCGGTTTAACTGCCAATCTACCATTGCCTCGGTTAGGAGGTCATCAATTTCTGTCCGCTTGCTGTTGACTGTGCTGAGAATTTCTAATGCGTAGGCGCGAACTTCATGTTGATTTGCCATTTGAACGAATTCTGGCAACTCTACAGCAGTTCCTAAGCGGTTGATTGCTGCTTGGGTTAGCTCAATAGCATCGCTCAACATGGCTTTGGCACTGCTGACATCGCTAGCGCGGGTTTCGCTAGTCAGGAGGCGATCGCTTCCGCGTTGGACTTCTGCTGCTGCTACCTCTAAAGTTTCTCGAACTTCACTTGTCAGGGTACGGATCGCAGCCATTATTAAATTGGACATTTGCTGCGATGCCACTTTTTCTTTATTCCCGCTCAGCTGGCTAAGGCTTAGGAGAGCTAATTCACGGGCAGTTCTGCGAGGTTGCATATAAAAGGCAAAAGTTAAAAAGCAAAAATCAAAATGGAAAAAGGTTAGAAGAAATGACAAAAGCCAAAAGTTAAAAAGGAAAAAGTTAAAAACTTATATCTTTGCCTTTTTCCTGATTTTTGCCTTTTGCTTTTTAGTCTTCTTCGGTTGGTACAACCTGCCACCTGCTCTCAGAACTCACTGGTTCCAGCTTCCGCTCGTTGGCATCGGCGGGGGGCATCAAGGGTATGGGGTTGGGACTAACGATTCCTCCGGAAACCACCACTTTAAAGGCATCTTCAATTGACATTGAGACGTTTAATACTTCGTCTTCTGGGACAATGGCATACCAGCCTGTGGTGGGGTTAGGCGTAGTGGGAACAAAAACGCTGAGCATAGAACGCTCCATTTGGCACTGGATTTCGCTGCTCATGGTACCTGTGACGAAAGCGATCGCCCAAATTCCTCGCCGAGGATACTCCACCAAAACGACCCGCCGAAACTTGCCGTTGGTGTCTCTTAAAATTGTCTCCAATAGCTGTTTGAGCGTTTTATAAACCGACCCCGCTAACGGAATCGCCTGCAAAAGTTGCTCCCCAAAATCCAGCAACCACCTCCCAGCAATGTTGCGTGCCATTAAGCCTATCAGCAAAATGCACAGCAGCGGCACTGTTAGCCCCACCACCAAATTCAGCAGATTTACCACGATGGGGTTCATCCCATCAAATGGATTAACCTGCTTGGGAACGCGGGTCAGAAAATTGATCACCCAGTTGGCAATAGTTATTGTCAGCCATATCGTAGTAGCCAAGGGAATGACTACTAAGAGACCTGCAATCAGGTCATTTTTTAAGTCCTGCTTGAGGCGTTGGATCACAGATTGCCCACTCTCTCCTTACAACTAGCGGTGCAGATTCGTACAAAATGCCAACTTTACCAATGGTTGCTCTTTGAGCAAAAACAACTTCGTCGTAGTATCCACACCATAGAAATAGGCTCAGGACTGGAACCTTATTCCATCAGATGCTCCTTTTTTAGGGCAGGCTGGGAAAGGCAAAAGTTTTCCATTCCTATCTCTATTTGTAAGACTTGTAAAGAATTGTTGCAAGTCCTTGGCAGCTGGTATCACACTTTACACTTTAGCATTTCTATGAGATCCAGCCCTGAGCTAAGAGGAAGAACTGAGTGTCGTCGCATCAACGGTTGTCTCATCGGCTTGCCCCTGTTGAGCTGAGTCATCAACAGGGGGCAAGGGCATATGCTTTAGTTCCCACACCTTGAGCAGGATCAAATACTCATAGAATGCCTGCAAGGTACACCAGGTAAACCCCGCTCTCCCATCCAGAAAACCACCCAAGAAGAAATACATATACAAGAAGCGCACTAGCGGACGGAAGGGCAAGCGCAAAGATAAATCTTTCAAGGCGCGGCGTCTTTGCACTTCCGAGCGACCGAAGAACAACTCTCGCCAATTGACTGACCCTTGCTGTAGCTGGCGTAGGGTTTCCTCCGCTTCATCGGTGGAATAGCGATTATGCTTGTCAATCCAGCGACTCAATCCCTTACCAGAGGTGTAGTGGGGATAAGTTTCCTTGAGGAAGTTGGTGGCTCCTTCGCAGACTTCGCGCTCAGTATGTCCATAGTCAGTAAACCAAACTTTTCCTCGCTGCAACAGACGCAGCTGGTAGCGGGGATACTGGGTGCTGTGACGAATCCAGCTACCCATGAACATGACGCGCTCTGCCGCGTAGTAGCCAACATACTCAGAGGTTTTGATGGCTTCCAAACACTCTTGAAACAGCTCTGGTGTCATCCGCTCATCGGCTTCTAGGATGTAAATCCAATCGTGTTTGGCTGGTACTTCTTCGAGCATCCAGGTTCTTTGTCGGCCGTGGCTTTCAAAGCGGTGTTGCACCACGCGGATGTCATAGCGACTGGCAATTTCTACAGTGCGATCGCTACTGTAGGAATCCACCACAACCACATCATCAGATAGCAGTGCCGACTCAATACAAGCTGCAATATCCAGCTCTTCGTTATAGGTCAGTATGTAAATTGAGAACATTTTCCCGCCGATCGTGATGGAAAATAATCAATCTCTTTCAGGAATTAAGAATTAAAAACTGGGGAATTTTTAATTCTTAATTCCCTACCTTAACGTGGCTGAGCTTTACGACGACCTCCCCCGATGCCGCCTGTCAATCCCAGTGCGGCAATTGCCAGGTAGCCTATGGCTAAGAGCAAACTGCTCAGTCCATTCTTTATACTCGATCTTAAAAACTGACTTTCGGCTTGTTTTTGTGCTTCTTGTTTGCCGCCACGAAGTTGAGTTTTAGCAGCATCGACTTGTTGGTTTAGAGCTTTTGGATCTTGCTTTAATCTTTGCAATTGGTCTTTAAGAGACTGTAATCTCGCCAGCTGTTCTCCTTGCACTTGACCGCTCTTGATCGCCTGATCTAGCTCGGTAAGCTTCTTTTCATCTTGAAGCAGGGAGCTAACCTGTTGCGATTGGCTAGCAATCTGAGTTTCTACTTGAGTGGCTCTTTGGTTAATTTGTGCGACAGCTTGATTGTTCAACAGACGCAGGCTGTTGATGTTGAGGATGGGAACTGGCAGTAGGAATGCCAAACCCAACAACCCAGCTAGTGCAAGCGCTCCGATTCTCACTATGTCTTCCCAACCTTTGCGGGCCGCGCCAGAGTTACTGTCTACCCAAAATCCAGCAAATAGAAAGGCAAGACCAACCATCGGAATGACTCCTTGGTTAATTAGCTGGAATGTAACGTTCTGTTGCCACTGTAGGAAGCCTAGCTGTACCTGTTCTGGAACAGCGTTACTGGGAGTCGCAGGCGGAATCAGAAGCACCGCATAATCAATGAGCGAGGAGAGAATCAGTATCAGCCCGACTACCTTGAGAATGTTGGAAGTAATAGAGGAAGGTTGACGGCTATTAGTTGCTTTCATGGCTTTTGTCTTGGGTTAGCGATCGTCCACATCAAACTTAACTGATTAACATACTGAGTGTCTTATCTGTCTTCCGGTCATTTAAGCACCCATTGCAGCAGCCCTATTAACCCCTTGGTTTCCCGGATGACAAGAGAGGGCTTTTACCCCGTTGTTGTCGATATGCGATGATTATCTAGAGGTTAAAACCTCCGATAATCAAAAGTTTTGTCACAAACTCTATATTTTACCTCAACTGCGTATACAACTACTAAATAAATTATAATCTGCAACTGAATCGATATAATTTTGATAAAAATCGGAATATTATATATTTCAATACGGTTCCTTTAAGAATAGTTGTAGGTTGGGACTGAGTAAAATCACCCAAAAAATTCTATATGAATGTTGGATGATGTTCCGACAAATAAATCGTAATGTTGGTATTTTTAGCTTTAAGTACATGGTATTGCTGCTATATATCTATCTTGTGAAAATGTTTTATGCTACCAATAAGCAAAGAGTCCTTATAAATTATTAACAGCCAAATATGATATTAGTTTATCAATTAAGCTGTTTATATTTAAGTAGATAACTGTTTATTAAAGAGCAAAATAAAAAAGGAATCTTTTTATTCCCCAATCCCTATTTTATGGAAGCGATCGCTTGTTTTGGTTGAATCCGATAAACCATAATCTGCGTATCCAGCCCTTTGAGGCTCATTGTGTTACCGACTCGCGGGAAATCCTTGACAACATTGGCAACATCAGAGTCGATCAGAACATTCTCAGTACAAGCGATGTCATTACCAAGGCTTTTTGCTTCAACTCGCGCTGCTGTATTGACCGTGGTGCCGAAGTAGTCAAGACGCTCATTTAAATTGACACTGATACAAGGCCCAACATCTATGCCAATCTTAAGAATCAGCTGGTCTTCTGCTGCAAGTTGCAACCGTAGATTCAAAGCTTGCATCTGGTGGTTCATAGCGATCGCAGCTTGCATGGCATCACTTGGCACAGTAAATGCTGCCATCACCGCATCCCCTATCGTTTTGACGACGACACCGTTGTGAGCATCTACCACATGAAACAACAGATCGAAGTGTTGCCGCACTAAATTATAAGCCCGCGAATCTCCTCGCCGCGCATACAATGCCGTCGAACCAGCCAAATCGGTAAATAAAATTGCCACCCGCTGAATCACCAAACTTTCATTAGGCAGTATCGTCTCGCGAGGAAACAAATCGCGGAAGGTTTGTAGAGTCAGCAATTGGTGTCCCGAAACCACACCATATTCCGCATCAATTTTGGCACGAAAGGCCGGATCGTCAAATGCTTTTTCCAGGCGGCGCAATTTCTCATCAATACTAAAGGTAACTCGCACCTGCTCGTCAGCATCAGTAGCGTATACACTGTCACAAGCTGTACATAGATGATTTGTCCGCAAATCGGATAAACTTTTTGGTTTGAAGTCGATGCCGCGACAAGCCGGACATTGAATGTCCCAGTTGAGAGTTAAAATACCCTCCTTGAGAGCAATGACTAAAACCCGCAAAGTCTCCCGCTCGCTCAACTGCAATTTTTCAGCAATCCGTTTGGGGTTAGCATGATATAATTCGCGGCGATCGCTTTGTTGTAAAAATGCCCTCAGCCGCTGCTGTACCTCTGGTTTAATGCTATACCTTTCCAAGGCAGCTACAGCTAGAGCAATATTATTCTGGTGTCTATGAAAAACGTTAAACATTTGGTGTCGCTAGATATATTAAGGATTTTAGTAGTGTGCGACCCTTGAGTATATTTTATATATCACCGTTACTGACTATTTGATTTTATCGACCTAAATTTGTGCTGAGAGTTAGCTTAGTACCAGATTAAAATATAAGTAAGTATGCCCCTGGTTTTTGTTAACAAAAAATCAACAATTATCATGATGTATTTTATCAGTATAAAGAGGTAATCGTGCAAATACCCCGCCTGCATCCAGACACAATTGAGGAAGTAAAACAACGGGTTGACATCGTTGAAGTCATCTCGGAACACGTTGTATTACGCAAGCGGGGCAAAGAGTATGTAGGTTTATGTCCTTTCCATGAGGAAAAATCTCCCAGTTTTACCGTCAGCCCCACTAAGCAGATGTACTACTGCTTTGGCTGTCAAGCCGGGGGAAATGCGATTACTTTTTTGAAGGAACACTCTAAACGTTCCTTTGGTGAGGTGGTGCTGGATTTGGCGCGGCGCTATCAAGTTCCGGTGCAAATGCTGGAGGCGGAACAGCGCGAGGAATTACAGCGGCAAATAACGCTACGAGAGCAGCTGTATGAGATTTTGGCAGTGGGGGCAAGCTTTTTTCAACACGCGCTGCGACAGCCCCAAGGGGAGGCGGCTTTAGAATATTTGTACTCCAAGCGGCAACTCTCGGAAGAAACTATTCAAAAGTTCCAGCTTGGTTATGCCCCGGCGGGTTGGGAAATTCTCTATGGCTACTTAGTGGTACAGAAAAGCTACCCGGCGCAGCTGGTGGAACAAGCGGGTTTGATTAAGCTGCGGGATGGGGGGAGCGGCTATATTGATAGATTTCGCGATCGCTTGATGATTCCCATCCACGACTCTCAAGGACGAGTAATTGCCTTTGGCGGCAGAACTCTGGGGGACGATCAGCCGAAATATCTCAATTCTCCGGAAACCGAATTATTTAATAAAGGCAAAATTCTGTTTGCTTTGGATAAAGCCCGTGAAGCTATTGGCAAGCAGGATCGGGCTGTGGTAGTGGAAGGATATTTTGATGCGATCGCTCTCCACTCCCACGGAATCGAAAACGTTGTCGCCTCTCTAGGTACAGCGCTGGGCTTAGATCAAGTCAAACAGCTACTACGTTACACCGAATCTAAGCAAATTGTACTCAACTTTGATGCCGATGCCGCCGGAACCAAGGCAGCTCAAAGAGCAATTGGAGAAATTGCCAATCTCGCCTATCAAGGACAAGTGAATCTGCGAGTTCTCAACTTGCCTGATGGAAAAGATGCTGACGAATTTATCCTCAAAGGTGGCGCTGAAAAATATCGGGAATTGCTGCTTGATGCTCCTCTCTGGCTTGATTGGCAAATCCAGCAAATCTTAGTAGGAAAAAATCTTAAACAGGCAGATCAATTTCAGCAAGTTACGGCAGAAATGGTGAAATTACTAAATAACATCACCAATGACGATCAGATTACCTATTATATTAATCACTGTGGAGAAATTCTCAGCCAAGGGGATTCTCGACGGGTTGGACTATTAACAGACAATCTCCTAAACAAAATTGTCCGTCACTGGGAAGAACTTCTAAACCAGGACAATTCTCTAAAAGTGCCTCTGTTAGTAAACAATCTTCTTAAGCAAAATAAGCGGTTTAAGACTCGTCCTTCTGTTAATAGAAATAAAGGTCAAAAAGAATTACCTGTTACTTCTGAAAGCACTCTTTTAGAAAGAGCCGAGGCTTTACTGTTGCGCTTTTATCTGCATTGCCCAGAATATCGACAGTTGATTAGCGATACTTTAGAAGAACAAGATTTATTATTTAGCCTTCCTCACCACCGACTTTTGTGGCTAAGAATTTCATCTTTACAGGAAACATCACCAGATTTACTATCTGCGCTACAAAACCTGTATGTTGATTTTCCTGAAGAAATGGCTCAAGTGTCTGGACTATTTTATCTAGACGAAAATGCCGAACTCGATATTCTCCGCGCTCCGGAATTGATCAAAGCAGGCGCTGCTTGTATGGAACGGGTAATGTGTGAAAACCTTTATCGTCACTTTTTAGAACTATGGAAAAATCTTGATAGTTCTCTGGATTTGAATAAACGGCAATACTACTGTCAGGAATTTTACCGAGCAAAACAGCGAATTAAAGAGTTAGATCAACAGCTGCAATTTTTGTATTTTTATCGCTAAGTATTCCTTAGTCGTGACATTTTCGTTCCCAGACGAACGCCTGGGAACGAGTAAAATACTGGCTAATGATTAGGGGCAAAATAGAGTGGCACGAGTTTCGCGTCCTGTCGTCGGGTTGGTGCCTTTAGCTGTTTTACACAACTGTTTTTGCACATCCTGACGAAACAAGACATCTGTAAAATCTGCTCCATCAATGATGGCACCTTCAAACTTGGAGTTAAAGGCAAACGCTCCCTCCAAAATAGCGTTAGTTAAGTTAGCGTTAGTGAAACGAGCAGTGTCTAGGGTAGCGTTTCTGAGATCGGCTCCCTCTAAATTGGCACTTTCAAGATTAGCGCCAAAGAAGCTGACACCCCGCAAATCTGTATGACTCAGGTTACTGCTGCGAAGATTGGCTTTAGTAAAGCTGGAGTCCGTAAGCACTTTACCTGAGAAATCTGCACCGATCAAGAATTCTTTGTTGTAGTCTTCAGCTAGGGCAGGAGTGGCGATCGCGCCGAAAGCTGTTAAAGATGCGATCGCTACCAGCAACAAACCCAGTAAAATTGTCGAAATCCGATTGTTTAGCCTAAAATTCATGCTGCTTCCAGAGGAAGATGGAAAACCGTCGTCTATCTCATTATCCCAATATCGGTGTTTTAGGAGAAGACCTGGTTGCTCAATGGTTACATTCACAAGGTTTCTTAATTCTGCATCGTCGCTGGCGTTGTCGCTGGGGAGAGATAGACATAATTGCGCGACAATGCTCGACTGGGGACAAGGAAGCTTTCCCGAAGTCTAGCCAATACCCAATCCCCAATTCCCTTGAGCCAGTCTTAGCATTTGTCGAGGTTAAAACTCGCAGTCGGGGAAATTGGGATGCGGATGGAATGCTGGCAATTACAGCGAAAAAGCAAGCAAAACTTTGGCGCACAGCGGAGCTTTTTCTAGCGGATAACCCAGATTTAGCAAATCTTTCTTGCCGTTTTGATGTCGCTCTTGTCAGATGTGTGCGATCGCTTCTTTCTCAACCTGCCTCGGTTGCTTCACCAAAACCTGGGGAGATGACGCTCTTAGGATACCATCTGAGTGTACAAGACTACATCCAGTCTGCTTTTGATTAAATATTAGCAATACCCACCAGTCCCTCGCTTTGGCGGGCATTCACCCTACATTTAATGGCTAATTACTTTTAAATAATTAGCCATTAGCCAAAGAATAATTAAGCTAAAGTTTCGGGGCAATATCCTAGCCCTCTAGTGAACTGTTGCCGGAATGCTTCAATATCGCTGCGATCCGGGGTACCATGAGAAACTACAGCTACTTGATAGCGTCGCATAACTTCTATTGGGGACTGTCCCGTTTCCAGGCTCCAAAGGGCCATTTGGAGGCGAATTGCAGGCTCGTAGGGGATTCCCAGCTCGTTCATAAATGCCCTAAAGTCGCCATCTTGCTGAGGGGTTAGCGGGCTGTAGGTTTTGATCTTGATTACCCAGCCATCAATCTGATGAATTACAGTCATTAAACGCACGGGCAGTTGGGGCATTCCGTGTAGATATTCAACCACCCGTAGGGTAAGGCTGGCATTCGCCAGAAAGTAAACGTATTCCATGAGGTTTCTTGGTGAGGAGTGCCAAGCTGTTGCTATACCTCTAATTCTCACCTTATAAAGCTTTTTGCAACAGGGGAAAAGCCCCCGATCTTATCTGGGGGATATTACCCAATTACTTTAGTTACATTGAGCAATAAATTATCCGTAGACTAACGGGGATAAACCGGATGACTAAACTTGATGGAGACACTGAAATTACAGATACCCAGTCGGGAAACTGTGAGTCGGGAAACTGTGAAGCTGTTGCTGGACTAGGGGAACTCAAGCTGAACAATGAAGTTGAGTCACCCAGCGAGAATAATATAGATCGGTTGTTATCCAGTTATGACTATGAACTCCCAGCAGAGATGATTGCACAGAACCCGGCGGTGCCCAGGGATAGTGCGCGTATGTTGGTAGTAGATTCCCCAAATCGCCATTTTCACGCCATTTTCCGTGATTTACCGGATTTACTCAAGCCGGGAGATTTACTTGTATTAAATAATACTCGTGTTATTCCCGCTCGCCTCCGTGGTCGTAAATCTACGGGCGCACCAGTTGAGGTGTTACTGCTGGAGGAACGGCAAAATAACTGCTGGTTAGCTTTGGTGAAACCAGGGCGGCGGTTACAACCGGGGGCGAAGATTTTTTTTGAACCTCAGGGATTGGAGACAAGGGACTGGGGACAAGGGACTGGGGACAAGGGACTGGGGACTGGGGACAAGGAAGCTTTCCCGAAGTCTACCCAATTCCCAATCCCCAATTCCCAATCCCCAATCCCTAATCCGTTGAGTGCAACTGTGCTGGAAAGGGATGAGACCACTGGGGGGCGTTTGTTGCAGTTTGATGTTCCTTTGGGGGTGTCTTTTTGGGAGATGTTAGAAGAATACGGTGAAATGCCCCTACCACCTTACATTACAGCTTCCCAATCTCAGCCGGAGGAGTATCAAACTGTTTACGCTCAACGCCAAGGCGCGATCGCAGCCCCGACAGCTGGGCTACACTTTACCCCAGAGTTACTCAATCGCTTGCACGAACGAGGGATTAAGCAAGCTTCGGTGACGCTACACGTCGGAGTTGGTACGTTTCGCCCCGTGGAAGTGGAGGATATTACTACCCACAAAATGCACGGGGAATGGGTGGAAGTACCCGCGTCAACTGTGGAACAAATTCGGGAAACCCAGGCGCAAGGCGGTAGGATTATTGCCGTAGGGACAACGGTGGTGCGAAGTCTAGAGTCAGCCGCCGCTAATGGGGAATTGCAGCCATATTCCGGTAAAACAGAATTGTTCATTTACCCCGGCTATCAGTGGCGGGTAGTAGACGGGCTGATTACCAATTTCCATTTACCTTGTTCGAGTTTGCTGATGTTGGTTGGCGCTTTGATTGGGCGTGGGCGGTTACTGGATTTGTACCAAGTCGCAATAAAGCATCAATATCGCTTCTATTCTTTTGGTGATGCAATGCTAATTTTGCCAGAAGGAGCAGGGGCTGCGGACTAGGAACTAGGGACTATAGCAATCCTAAATGATTCGTGAACTTCTGTAGGGACACGGCAGTGCGTATCCCTACACCAGGGCGAATACTCGTTCATAACTTAAATAGGATTGCTATAGGTAAGACTTTTTCTTCTTCCCCAATCCCCAATCCCCAATCCCCAATCCCCATTTACAATTACTATTACTATTACTTAAGAGATAGTGGTGCGGGGTTCCTAAATATGCTGAAAAACCACAAATCAACTTATTTGCTTGCAGCTGCTTTGATTGCTTTTGGTTGGACAACTGCCGATAATGCCTGTGCCGGAGAACGACGGTACAAACAACAAAAAACGGCATCGTTTACATCCACCTTAGGAAATAAACAGATGGTCGAGGGTTTATACACTCAAGATTTGGAAGCAGCTTCTTACTTCCAGCAAGGAGTGACCCGGTATAACCGCCAAGACTTTCGGGGTGCAGAACTAGCCCTTCGGAAATCGCTGGAGTTTGACCCTAGCATTGCAATGGCTTATTATCTGTTGGGAAATTCATTAGCTCAACAAGGTCAGTTTGAGCGGGCAACTAACGAGTATCTACAAGCTATACGCCTCAACCCGAATCTGGGAGAGGCTTATTACAATTTGGGAGTTGCTTTATATAGACAAGGGCAACCAGATGCAGCGCTGGCTGCGTACCAAAGAGCGCTGGCTTTTAATCCCAACTTAGCAGATGGCTACTATAATGTTGGGTTGGCGTTGGAAGCTAAAGGGCAATCAGAGGAAGCGATCGCTGCATATCGGCAAGCTTTGGTCAAAGAACCCAACTACGCCCAGGCTCACTATAACTTGGGGCTGCTTTTGGTGAAACAAAACCAACCCGAAGCTGCACTCACCGAATTTCAGGAAGCGGTTCGGATTAACCCAAACTATGCCGAAGCTCAATATCAACTAGGGTTACTTTATACCCAGCAAAACCAGCAGCAGCGGGCGGTAAACGCATTTAAGACAGCAGCAGATCGCAATCCTGAGTTGGCAGATGCTCAATACCAGATGGGGGTGATTTTTGCCCAGCAAGGTAACTTCAAAGCAGCAGCCAACAGATTCCAAGAGGCGGTGCGTCTCAATCCCAACGATGCTGAATCTTACCAGCAACTGGGGGCGATGCTACTGAAGCGGAATCAAGTCAAAGAAGCAACCACGGCTTTGACGGAAGCTAAGCGTCTCAAGCCGAATGACGCTACGATTGAGTATAACTTGGGCGTGGCGCTACAAAGGCAAGGTCAGTTAGCCCAAGCGATCGCAGCTTACCAGCAAGCCATTGTCATCGATCCCAGTCTGGCTGATGCCTTTTATAACCTGGGAGTCTCCCTGCAACAAACTGGACGACGCGAGGAGGCGATTCCTTTTCTAATCCAAGCGAAGAGTTTGTTTAATCAGCAGGGGAATGTAGACAAAATTGACCAGCTAAACCAATTTTTACAGCAGATAGGAGCCAACTAAAAAAGGCAAACAGTAGGAGTCTTCTCGTTCCCCGTCTCTGGCTGGGGACGAGATAAAAAGCCTTTACCTTTCGTCGGTTGCCTTAAATTGGTAAACGATTAATGTCTTTATTGCAGCCAATCACAACCATTGCCGATCCCTTATAAAGTCGCTGGTGGGGATTGGGGTTAATTTCAAACTTGCTATCGTGACTTACTGCTAACAAATTCAAACCAAAGCGGTTGCGGAGTTGAAGTTCGGAAATAGTTTTGCCGTGAAACTCGTCGGGAACAATAACTTCTACAATACTATGATCGGTGTCCAGATCGAAGCGGTCTAAAATAGCAGGTTTAGTGAGACTTCTTGCTAAAGCACAGCCCATTTCATGCTCTGGGAACACCACATGATCTGCCCCCACTTTTTGAAGTAATTTTACATGAATATCTGAGGAAGCTTTAGCTACTACATGGGGTACGCCAGCTTCCTTCAAATTTAGCGTAGTAATTACACTCGCTTCCAGATAATTACCAATCGCCACAATCACCGTATCAAAATCAGAAATTCCCGCCTCTTTAAGGGCAGCTGGTTCTGTTGAATCCAATTGCACCGCGTGGGCGGCAATTTGATCTGTCAAGATTTGGGCTACTTTCTTTTCGTCGGCATCAACACCCAGCACTTCGTAGCCTAGTCGGTGTAGAGTCCAGCAGACACCACGACCAAAACGCCCTAATCCAACGACTGCAAATTGACGCTTGTTGTTGTTATTGGTGCGTAGACTGCGAAAAAAACTCAAAGACGACAAATTCACTCTCTTTACTCCGGACTGTTTATTGTGGTCATTAGTAATTGTTAAAAGCTAATTGGTAATTTCATTACCATTAACAACTGAGAACTGACAATAGATTATTTAGCACTGACGATCGCGATCGCTACCCCACCAATAAATTCTCTTCTGGATATCGAACAACGCTGGGGCTAGGATCTCCTAAAACGGCTGACATGAGTAGCAACACTCCCACTCGCCCAATGTACATCGTGGCAATTATCACCAATTTCGCGAATGCTGAAAGAGTCGCTGTGATGCCAGCAGAAAGTCCAACTGTGGCAAATGCTGAAACAACTTCAAGCAGGATTTGGATAAAGTCAAACTGTGGATCGTGCAGCGCAATTAAAGTTGTGGAACCAATCACCACCATCAATGAACCAAATGCGACACCAACAGCCTTTAATATCAGCACCAACGGTATTTGACGCTGATAACACAGAACTTCTTCCTTCCCTTGTAGAACTGCTTTAGTACAGCTAAACAACACTCTCACGGTAGTAGTTTTAATCCCGCCGCCTGTACCGCCGGGATTGGTACCGATAAACATGAAGGCAATTGTAATAAATAGACCAGCCTCGGTCATCTTACCAATATCAATCGTATTAAATCCGGCTGTTCTTGGAGTAACAGATTGAAACCAAGCAGCCATTAATTTTTGAGGGAAGCTTAGTTGTCCAAAGGTTTGCGGATTGTTGAATTCCGCAAATAAGAAGAAAATGGTTCCCAAGATCAGTAAAAGGAGAGTGGTACTGGTGGCAACTTTGAAGTTCAGAGAAAATACTACTTTCTCTGGGCGTTTATGGTAGCGATCGCGTAGCCAGAGATACGCTTCCATAATCACTTCGTAGCCAATCCCTCCCAAAATAATCAAAACTGGGACGATCAGGTTGACTAAGGGCGATCGCACATACCGAATCAAATTATTTGGAAAAAGGCCAAAGCCTGCATTATTAAAGGAATTCACGCTATGAAAAATTGATAGCCAAAGACCGCGCTCCATCCCATAATCCGGCACAAACACCAACATCAGTAAAAAAATGCCGGAAATTTCAATAATCAGCGTCATGGCAATAATCGAGCGAACCAACTCCACCACACCAGACAATCCAGGCTGGTCTAATGATTGTTGAAGAGCGATTTTCTCTCTCAAGCCAAACTTGCGCCCCAACAGCAGCAAAAGCAAAGTTGTTGCTGTCATATAGCCCAAGCCACCCACCTGCACCAGCAAGACCAGGAACAGCTGCCCCCAGAATGAATAAAAAGTCCCGACATCAACCACAGATAAACCAGTCACGCAAACCGCAGAAGTTGCCGTAAATAGGGCTATTAGCGGATTGCTCCATCTGCCATCACTCATAGAAATCGGCAACATCAGTAAAAGCGTGCCAACCGTAATTACCGCTAGGAAACCCAGGCAAATAGTTCGGGAAACAGTCATAGGCTAACCTGAAGAACAGCTAAGTGCTGAATCTAAGAATTGAGAGGGGAGAAAAAAACTCTTTTTAAGAGCTTACTGCTTTCGGAGTTCTGATAGGCTAATTTTTGATCCGCACTTTTCGCGACAATTTCATGACATCAACTCTATATCAGCAAATTCAGCAGTTATACGACGGTTCCTCTGGTCTTTGGGAACAGATTTGGGGCGAACATATGCACCACGGGTACTATGGCGCAGATGGTACCCAAAAAAAAGACCGAAGGCAGGCACAGATTGACCTGATAGAACAATTACTCAACTGGGCTGGCGTACAACAAGCCCAGCATATTGTTGATGTTGGTTGCGGAATTGGCGGCAGTTCCCTATACCTGGCACAAAAGTTTAACGCTACTGCCACTGGGATTACTCTCAGCCCAGTCCAGGCTAACCGGGCAAAGGAACGCGCAGCGGCGGCGGGACTGAGTGAAAGGGCATCTTTTGAGGTGGCAGATGCTTTAAATATGCCTTTTGCCGATAACTCCTTTGACTTGGTATGGTCGATGGAAAGTGGGGAACATATGCCGAATAAAAAGAAGTTTTTGGAGGAATGCTACCGGGTACTAAAGCCTGGTGGAACTTTCATTATGGCAACGTGGTGTCACCGTCCTTTGGGTGGAGAATATGGGCAACTTACAAATGATGAGCGGAAACATTTGGCGGAAATTTACCGGGTGTATGCTTTGCCTTATGTGATTTCGCTGCCCGAATATGAAGAAATGGCTGGTAATATCTCTTTCCAAAATATTCGCACGGCAGACTGGTCAACAGCTGTAGCCCCATTCTGGGATGTAGTAATTGATTCTACCTTTAATTTCGATGCCATTGTGGGTTTGCTGCTTTCCGGTTGGACAACCATTCAGGCTGCGCTTTCTCTAGGCTTAATGAGTCGGGGTTATCAGCGAGGCTTGATTCGATTTGGGTTGCTGTGCGCTAGCAAAGGAGATGTGCTTTAGCGTCTGAACCAATACGGTTAGGTTAAGTATGTTCATCCCTTGAAGATCCCCCTTGTTAGAGGATGTCCCAGAAGTGTCACGAGTTAATTTGATCCCCCTAGCACCTGCGTTAACGCGCTGCTGCGCTAGAGAAAAGGGGGAGAATCAAGTCTTAGTCCCCCTTAAAAAGGGGGATGCAAGGGGTATCTCCACCATCTAAGCGTCTCGATTATGACTTTTCAGACATCCTCTTACGGGGATTGGGCAGGGTGGTTTCATACAACCCTTAGAAAATGTCGAAAATTGCGACATTTTCTAAGGGCATGGCATTGCCATGCCCCTACTGTAGGTAGGGTTAAGGGATGAAACCCAATACGCATAAGCATTTGTTAAGTGAGGTTCCAAGGGCCCAACCTATGTTCTGAATAAGGGGCTTTTTGAAAGTTGCAGATTGAATAAGTAATAACTTTGGTAGCAAAAATTGCTTAAAATCAAGCCTGAGCATTTATTCAGGCACTTACTCTCTGTGATATCTCCTCAAAAGCCTTCCGGGCCCCAAATTAATCCTTCTCAGTCCCATCCAGTTCAGCAACGTGTTCCCTGGCTGTATGCCTTTTGGAAGTTTTCGCGACCCCATACGATCATTGGCACTAGCTTAAGTGTGGTGGCATTATACTTGATGGCGATCGCTCTCAGCACCACTAACGTCATCGGCGATAGCGTGGTGCAACTGTTGGGAAGTTGGATTGCTTGTTTGGGGGGCAATATTTACATTGTGGGGTTAAATCAGCTGGAAGATGTGGAAATTGACAAAATTAACAAACCCCATTTGCCCATCGCAGCAGGTGAATTTTCCCGGCGACAAGCTGTAATAATTATCGCTCTTAGCGGTACTGTAGCGTTGCTTTCTGC
Source organism: Trichocoleus sp. FACHB-6 (assembly GCF_014695815.1). Classification (NCBI taxonomy): domain Bacteria; kingdom Bacillati; phylum Cyanobacteriota; class Cyanophyceae; order Leptolyngbyales; family Trichocoleusaceae; genus Trichocoleus; species Trichocoleus sp. FACHB-6. The sequence continues at coordinate 43,895 of NZ_JACJOY010000111.1, read as the reverse complement.
GCTGCTGCTGGGGCAATATTTACTTTTGACAGTGGGCATTAGTTTAGCAATTGGCACCGCTTATTCTTTACCGCCAATTCGATTAAAGCGGTTTCCATTTTGGGCCGCATTGTGTATTTTCACTGTGCGGGGGGTAATTGTTAATTTAGGGCTGTTTCTACACTTCAGTTGGGTGTTGCAAAAAGAACAAGTGATTCCCGTACCAGTCTGGACGCTAACCTTGTTTGTGTTGGTGTTTACGTTTGCGATCGCTATCTTTAAAGACATCCCCGACATGGAAGGCGACAAGCAGTACAATATCACCACTTTTACAATCCAGTTGGGTAAAGCTGCTGTATTTAATCTCTCTCTCTGGGTAATAACTGTATGTTACGTGGGGATGATTTTAGCGGGAGTGGTGAAGCTTCCTTTGCTAAACGCCACCTTTGTAGTCATTACTCATTTATTAGCACTAGCGTTGCTGTGGTGGCGTAGCACAAGGGTTGATTTACAAGATAAGGTAGCGATCGCATCCTTCTATCAATTTATCTGGAAACTGTTTTTCTTGGAATATCTAATTTTTCCCGCCGCCTGTCTTTTGGCGTAAGAAAAACACTGCCTGATAAGGGCGCGTTACATAACGCTTTTTAGGTCGCGTAGCGAAACCCAACATACATACAGATGAGCCGTGAAATAAATTTCCGGCTCATAGCTTAAACCCGTTTTAACGGGTTAAAATCAATACCAAGCAAGCATTTGAGGGCGTTGAAATGGACTTGATATTTCAGCCGGAACTAAACCGTGCTTGCTCGCAAGGCAAAAATTAAGCGCTATCCATCCAAATTTGTTTAATTACAATCTTACAAATTAAAGTATAAAGTGAGGAAAAAATGGGCGAAAATCAAAGAATTTATTTTCTTGCTACGGCTGTGGTTGGTATTATTTTAACCGGACTTGCTTATTTTATCTGGGAGACAATTACTACTTCAAACATCTTTGAAAAAGGAGTAAATCTTTATAAACAAAAAGATTTTGCAAGCGCCGAGGCAAAATTTCGCAGGGTGATTGAACGACACCGTACTAATGATATGGCTCGGTTGTTTTTGGGAAATTCGCTGATGGCGCAAAACAAACTTGATGAGGCTACGCCTGTGTTTCGGGAACTGACGGAGAGATCGCCCAAAAATATAGATGCTTATTTAAGGTTGGGAGACGCTTTGATGAAGCAAAATAAGTTAGAAGAAGCGATCGCAAATCTGCAAAAAGCTAGAGAATTATATAAAGCACCGTCCCCAGAGCAAAAACAGCTCGAAGACTTAATCGAGCAAATTAAACTAAACACGCCCACACCGTGAAGGGTGAGGCTACACATATAAAGCCTGATAAGAGCCGGCTTTATATGTGTAGCCTTGCGTTGTGCAAGCTTTGTCTGTTCGCCCTTAACTTTAGTCGTCCAGCTTAAATCCAAAATTCAAAATCTAAAATTGATATGACTGAGCATATCGGCAAAGTATATCTTGTAGGCGCGGGGCCGGGAAATGTTGCTTACCTTACCGTGCAAGCGCAACAACTGCTCTGTGAGGCAGAAGTTTTAGTTTACGATGCGCTCATCGATGAGCAACTGTTGCAACTGGTGCCAGATGATTGCCAGAAGCTGGATATGGGCAAGCGGGGAGGAAAACCCAGCACGCCGCAAGCAGAAATTAACCAACTGCTGGTGGAAAAATGCCAAGAAGGTAAAGCCGTTGTGCGTCTAAAGTCAGGCGATCCGTTTATTTTTGGGCGCTGTAGTTCCGAAATTCAAGCATTAATTGCCGCCCGGTGTCCATTTGAAATTGTGCCGGGAATTTCCTCAGCTTTAGCAGCACCTTTACTAGCAGGAATTCCGCTGACAGATCCGGTGATGAGTCGAGGTTTTGCCGTAGTGACAGCCCATGAACCAGAAGCCTTAGACTGGAAGACACTCTCCGGGATGCAGACGCTAGAAATATTGATGGGCGGACGCAATTTAGGTGAAATTGTCCATCAGTTGCAGCGATATGGGCGATCGCATTCTACACCAGTCGCCGTTATTCGTTGGGCGGGAACTGCTGAACAAAAAATCTGGATAGGGACTTTGGGCAATATTGTGGAGAAAACCAAGGGTGAATCTCTTTCTCCCACAGTAATTGTAATTGGGGAGGTAGTTGGCTTGAGAGAATATTTGCGATCGCCTGAAGAAGACACAAGGCGATCCCCGCAACCAAAAGGAATTACCAATTCCCAATCCCCAATCCCCAATCCTCAATCCTCCATTCCTATGTTTGGTAAAACTATCTTGGTGACGCGAGCAACCGGACAAGCAAGTGAGTTTTGCGATCGCTTGCAACAACAAGGCGCAACAGTAATCGAAATGCCTACTCTGGAAATTGTCCCGCCTTCCAACTGGGAGGCTTTGGATAATGCGATCGCGCAACTTACTGACTACTCGTGGTTAATTCTCACTTCCACTAACGGCGTTGATTACTTCTTTGAACGCCTAGAAGCACAAAATAAAGATGCTCGTGCGTTAGCAGGGGTAAAAATTGCTGTAGTTGGGAAGAAAACCGCCCAAAGTTTAAAACAGCGAGGTATCAACCCAGATTTTATTCCCCCAGACTTTGTGGCGGATTCCCTCGTAGAAAACTTTCCAGAAAATCTCTTCGAGAAAAAAGTTCTGTTTCCCAGAGTCGAAACAGGTGGAAGAGAAGTTTTAGTATCGGAACTACGCGCTTTTGGTGCAGAAGTGGTAGAAGTGGCGGCATATCAGTCTCGGTGTCCAAAAGCGATTTCTCCCCAAGCTCTCCAAGCACTACAGCAGCAGCAAGTCGATATAATTACCTTTGCCAGTTCTAAAACCGTGCAACATTTTTGTCAATTAGTAGGCGCAATTGAGGAATTATCGCTCCAGAATGTCTGTATCGCCTCAATTGGCCCCCAAACCTCAAAAACTTGTCAGGAGCTTTTGGGACGAGTTGATGTGGAAGCGCCAGAATACACGTTAGATGGGCTGCTGGAAGCGATACTAGAGTGGACTACAGTGTTAACGAAGAATTCTTAAAGAACTTTTAATCTTGCCACTGTTAAGGAAATTTTGTTAACTTTTGGGGTAGTCGTGCCACCTGCACAGAACACCTGAAGAAATAAGCATGGAAATAGTATTATCTAATACAAAATATTAGTTTTTTCATCTTGCTCCTTCAGCGGTAAAGGTTTAGGGAGTGAAATAGCGTATGCGATCGCTTTTAAGATCGTTAAATCTGATCAGGGATACAGCAGCATCTAGGTTGGGGACGATGGCAAGCCGACTGGGAACAGGTAACGCATACGCAACTTCACTGCGATCGCGCCTGCTGCTGCTGGTTCTGCTGGCTGTCATTCCGGCGTTTGGGCTGACGCTCTACACACACTTGGAAGATCGTCATCTGGAAACAGTTGAAGCCAAGGAAAATGCCCTGCGGCTGAACAGACTCGCTACTGACAATCAAGAGCGCTTAATTGAGAATACCCGCCAACTACTTACTGTACTGGCGCAACTTCCCGAAGTACGCCAGCAGGATGCCAAACTGTGTAGTGAGTTTTTGGCTTCTCTGCGGCAAGAATATCCAAACTATGGCAATTTGGGTGTTGTAGAAGCCGATGGCGATGTATTTTGCAGCGCTCTTCCTTTTAAAAAGCCAATTAACTTAGGAAATCGCCTGTGGTTTGTGCGGACTTTCAAAGAGCGTAACTTCGCTACTGGTGATTATCAAATTGGTCAGATTACAGGCAGACCAGGGCTGGTTTTCAGCTATCCTCTACTTGACGAGAAAAGACAAGTGACAGGGGTAGTTTATGCCGCCCTGGATTTGCGATCGCTAAGTCAATTAGTTAACACTTCCCATCTACCGCCCGGATCGACTTTTACCCTTATTGACAGCAACGGGACAATTTTAGCCCGCTACCCCAACCCAGAAAAATGGATTGGGCAGTCTGCCCCAGAAGTACCGTTGGTCAAAACTATTCTCAAAACACAAAAGACAGGCACCGTTGAATCTGTTGGCTTGGATGGTATATCGCGCTTGTATGCCTTTGCGCCGCTTTCTGGTGTTTGTAACAACACAAGCGATCGCTGTAGCATTTACGTAACCATTGGCATCCCTAAAACTGTTGCCTATGCTGAGGCTGAAGGAAGGCTCAAGAGAAACTTATTTACTTTAGGGTCAATTGCGGTATTCGTAGTCATTGCCACCTGGATAGGCAGCGACGTATTTATATTGCGGCGGGTAAAAGCACTAATGAAGGCAACGCACCGCCTCTCCAAAGGGGATTTGAGCGTCCGGACTGGCTTGGCTTATGGTAGAGGAGAATTCAACCAGTTAGCTTATGCCTTTGATACGATGGCGGCATCGTTGGAAAGCTCTTTTAAAGAACGCGAATCAGCAGAAGCAGCTTTGCGAAAAAGTGAGAAAAAGTATCGTTCACTGGTTAATAGTCTGCCGCAAGTGCTATTTCAAACCGATGAAGCTGGACATTGGACATTTCTCAATCCTGCGTGGACACAACTTACTGGCTTTACTATTGAAGAAAGCATTGGGAAGAATTTTTTAGATTATATTCATCCGGAAGAGCGCGATCGCAACTTACAAGAATTTTTTGCCTTAATTTCACAGCAAAAAGAATACTTTCACAATCAGGGAAGATATATTACCAAAGATGGTAGACATTGTTACCTGGAAGTAACCGCCCAATTAACTCTAGCTTCCGATGGTAGAATTAATGGCACCAGCGGCAGCCTCACCGACATCACCGAGCGCCAAATCGCCGAGTCAGCTTTAAGAGAAAGTGAAGAACGCTGGCATCTAGCATTGCGCGGCAATAATGATGGAATTTGGGACTGGAATATCAAAACTAATCAAGTTTTTCTTTCAGCTAGATGGAAGGAAATGTTAGGTTATGAAGATGATGAAATTGCCAACCATTTTGATGAATGGATCGGTCGCGTACATCCAGATGATGTTGACTGGGTGCGACAACTTTGCCAAGATCATTTGGATAAGAAAATACCATTTTACGTCGCCGAGTCTCGCCTAAGGTGCAAAGACGGCACTTATAAATGGATTCTAAATCGCGGTCAGGCGCTGTGGGATGAAACAGGGAACCCCGTGCGGATGACTGGTTCGCACACAGATATAAGCGACCGCAAGCTTGGAGAAGCAGCACTTGCAGCCAGTGAAGCTAAATTCCGTTCGCTAATTCAAAATAGCTCAGACATCATCACTATTATTGATGCTGATGGCGTGATGCAGTATCAAAGTCCCTCTGTTGAAATAATTTTGGGATATAAATCAGAGGAATTAATTGGTAAGAGATATTTTGATTTTGTAGATCCTGAAAAAATTAACTACGTTAAAAATAATTTATCCAACTTAATTGAAAATTCTGACTTAGCCGTATCAATAGAATACAGATATCAACATAAAAACGGATATTGGCGCTATTTATCATCAAGATGCACTAACCTTTTTGCTGACCCGGCTGTAGGTGGTATTGTTGTCAATTCTCGCGATATTACTGGACGCAAAACTGCTGAAGAAGCACTGCGACAAAGTGAAGAAAGATTCCGCAATATAGTCGAAAATACTAACGACTGGGTGTGGGAAAAAGATATTAACAATGCTTATACTTACGTCAACCCGAAAGTCAAAGATATTCTAGGTTACGAGCCAGACGAGATTCTGGGAAAGAGGCTTTTTGAGTTTATGACACCGTCAGAGGCTGAGCGATTTGCTCAATTGATGGATTACTTTACCTCACTCAGACAACCGTTCTCGCAACTGGAAAAAACGTTACTTCACAAAGATGGTCATGAAGTTATCCTCGGAACCAGCGGTTCTCCAGTCTTCGATCATCAAGGTGTTTTTCAAGGTTATCGCGGTATCGCTCGTGACATAACTCTTGCCAAGCAAGCGGAAGCGCTGATAGCCGGACAAAAACGGTTACTAGAAATGATTGCCACAGGAGTGCCACTCCTTCAAGTGCTGGACGCTTTGGTGCAGTTTATCGAGGAACAGTCTGGTGAAGGCATTAGCGCGATCCTGCTTGTTGACAAAACTGGGACAAAATTGCTGAATGGAGCCGCTCCTAGTCTTCCAGGCAGCTACACTCAGGCAATAAATGGAATAGCGATCGCTCCTAATGTTGGTTGCTGCGGTTCGGCGGCGTATTTTGGTAAACCAGTTATCGTTTCGGACATCGAAAACGATCCCTTGTGGACAGAATTTCGCGATTTGGCATTATCTAATGGATTGCGAAGCTGTTGGTCGATGCCAATATTTTCCACCAATGGCAAGATACTGGGGACTTTCGCCATGTATTACCGCAAAGTTCGCCCCCCCAGTGCCGAAGATTTGCAACTGATTGCAGTAGCAACGCAAATGGCAGGAATTGCGATTGAGCGCCAGCAGTCTTTGGAAGCGTTGCAAGAAAGCGAAGCCCGGTTTAGGCGGTTAGCTGAGTCGAATATGTTTGGCGTATTTTTTGGGGATATTAACGGTAATATCGCCGAAGCTAACAACGCTTTTCTGTCGATGGTGGGCTACACGCGGGAGGATCTTCTCGCAGGCAGAGTGCATTGGGACGCATTGATTCCCCTAGAATGTCGCTCTCTGAATGAACGAGCGATCGCAGAAATTAGAAAGTCTGGCTCTTGTACCCCTTTCGAGCAAGAATACACTCGCAAGGATGGCAGTTGCGTCCCTATTCTATTCGGTATGGCACTTTTGGACGAGTATACGGATCGGGTTGGCTGCTTTGCCGTTGACTTGACAGAGCGCAGACAGCTGGAAAAAGCCCTAGCCGAACTTTTGGTACTTGAGCAGCAGGCGCGTACAGAGGCCCAAGCCAGCGAACAGCGCTATCGCCTTCTAGCAGACGCGATGCCGCAGATCGTCTGGACTGGACAGCCGGATGGCTTTCTAGATTACTACAACCAGCGCTGGTTTGACTACACAGGAATGACCCTAGAGCAAACTCAGGGGTGGGGATGGCAACCTATACTGCATCCGGACGACGTACAAAATTGTCTCGACACTTGGAATCATGCAGTGCAGACGGGCGAACCTTATAAAGTTGAATATCGCTTCAAGAGAGCATCTGACGGAAAATATCGCTGGCACCTCGGCTGGGCGTTACCATTGCGCGATCGCAATGGCAATATTATCAAATGGTTTGGGACTTCTACGGACATTGACGACCAGAAGCGGGCTGAGGAAGGGTTGCGTCAGAGTGAGGAGCGGTATCGTTCTCTGGCACGCGCCACCACTCAGATAGTCTGGACTACCAACGGTCAAGGTGAGATGATTACCGAGCAAGCTGATTGGACAGCTTATACTGGTCAATCTGAAGCCGAGATCCAGGGTTGGGGCTGGCTAGAAGCCGTTCATCCCGACGAGCGCGATCGCGCTTCCCAAGAGTGGTCTCAAGCCATCCAAACCAAAAGTATCTATAACACCGAGTTTCGTCTGCGGGGTGCCGATGGTGATTATCGATACTTCAATGTCCGTGGCGTTCCCTTATTATCAGAAGAAGGTGAAATTCGCGAGTGGATTGGCACCTGCACCGATATTACAGAAAAAGTGCTTTCCCAAGAAGCAATTCGCCAGCTAAACGCCGAATTGGAAAAAAGAGTCATCGAACGCACCGCCCAATTAGAAGCAGCTAATAAAGAGCTAGAAGCTTTCTGCTATTCTGTCTCTCACGACTTGCGTAGTCCTCTGCGTGCAATCAACGGTTTCTCGCGGATCTTGCAGGAAGACTATAGCGATCAACTCGATCCGGAAGCCCAACGCTATCAACAGATGGTGCAGGACAACGCCCAGAAAATGGGCGAGTTAATAGATGATTTGCTCAGTTTCTCCCGGCTGTCGCGCCAACCGCTAAGAAAACAGCCAGTAGCTATTCTCCACCTAGTGCGTCAGGTACTCGCAGAACTACAGGAAGAACAACAAAACCGTAATATTGGAATTACCATTGGCGAACTGCCCATTTGCCAGGGAGATCCAGCCTTACTCAAGCAAGTTTTTATCAATTTACTTTCCAACGCCTTCAAATTTACACGCGATCGCGAAATCGCCCAAATTGAAATTGGCTATAACGATCAGTCATTAACTAATACCCAAGAACTAATAACTAATGATGTTTATTTCATCAAAGACAACGGTGCAGGCTTTGATATGCGCTACGCCCATAAACTCTTTGGTGTCTTCCAGCGGCTACACCGTGCAGACGAATATGAAGGAACCGGAGTAGGTTTAGCGATCGTACAACGCATCATCCACCGTCACGGCGGACGCATCTGGGCTGAATCAGCAGTCAACCAAGGTACAATTTTTTACTTTACCCTTACAGGTGCTAATGGCCACAATTGAGAACCCAAAGGAAATCTTGCTAGTCGAAGACAACCCTAACGATGTGGAACTCGCACTTTTGGCCCTGCGGAGAAACAAAATCTCCAATCACATCCACATCGCCCGCGACGGCGAGGAGGCGCTAAACTTTCTTTTCTGTAAAGGCCCCTTTGCAGACCGCAACCTCAACAACAACCCCAAACTGATTCTGCTTGACTTAAAACTCCCCAAAATTGATGGTTTAGAAGTTTTGCAGATCATCAAATCCGACCCCCAAACCCGTAAAATTCCAGTAGTAATACTTACCTCATCCTGCGAAGAGTGTGACATGGTAGATAGTTACCAACTCGGTGTCAACAGTTACATCGTCAAGCCTGTAGACTTTGAACAGTTCACTGAAGCTGTGAGGCAGTTGGGGTTGTACTGGCTAGTGTTGAACCAGTCGCCAATCTTCTAAAAGTCAGGGATTATACCATTTTCAAGGCAAAGATTTTGGATTATTAAAACCGAATACAGTACAAAATTTTAGAAATTGCCGAGGCGACAAACCTAAAACCATATTGTACTGTCAGAAGCACAAAGGCTATAACAGGTGAAATCTTAACCATGAATTTGCATATATCACTTCAGAACTCAGACATCAGACCGCAAACATCAAAACTCAGACATTCTTCCTCTCAACAGAAGGTCATCATGTCAGTTCCGCTGAAAGTTTTACTGCTTGAAGACTCACCAACCGATAGTGAACTAACTTTGCACGAACTGCGTTGGGCTGGCTTTAAACCAGAATGGGAGCGCGTAGATACAGAAGCCGACTACCTGGCCCAATTGCATCCCGATCTTGACTTAATTCTGGCTGATTACACCTTGCCTCAATTTGATGCTCTCAGGGCGCTGGAACTTTTGCGATCGCGCAATCTAGACATTCCCTTCATAGTCGTTACTGGCACAGTTAGCGAAGAAGTGGTAGTAGAGTGCATGAAACACGGCGCAGCTGATTACCTGCTTAAAGATAGATTAGTGCGACTGGGGGCGGCGGTATCGCAGGCGCTGCAAGCGAAACAAATGCGCGACCATAAGCGGCAGACTGAGGCGGAAAAGACACGATTAATCGCATCCCTACAAGAAAGCGAACAACGATTTCGAGCGTTAATCGAAAACGCCACCGACATTATTCTGATTGTTGATGAAAATGGTGTTTCACAATATGTTAGCCCGTCTGTTGAGCGAATTTTAGGATATTCACCAGCTAGGGTGATTGGCAAAAGCGCTGTAAAGTTTGTTCACCCAGAGGATATAACTCTGGTTAATCAAACATTTGAACGTGCTATGGAAAATCCCAGCGTTAGTCACCGACTACCTGAGTATCACGTTCGACATACCAACGGTTCTTGGTGTGTTTTTGAGGCTGTCACTACTAACTTACTGCACGATCCAGCAGTAGCTGGGATTGTAGTCAACTGCCACAATATTACTCACGCCAAGCTTGCCGAGGAACAGCTGCGATACCATGCTTTTTATGATTCCCTGTGTGGCTTGCCTAACCGAAAATTGTTTCTGGATCGTCTGGCAAGTCGCATAGAGCGTGGCAAAGAACACCCAGAGAGCTTATTTGCTGTCTTGTTTCTGGATTTGGATCGCTTTCAGATGGTCAAATACAGTATGGGACACTTGGTAGGCGACCAACTGCTGATTGCTACGGCTGGCAAGCTATCAAGCTGCCTGAGTGCTAGTGACACGCTAGCCCGGATGGGAAGAGACGAGTTTGCTATTCTGCTGGACGATATTCACGATGTAGGTGATGCTATTCGCATTGCCCAGCAGATCCACCGGAAGTTGGGGGAGCCTTTTAAACTGAATGGGCGCGAGGTGTTCACAACTACCAGTATCGGAATTGCTCTGAGTAAAACTGATATAAAAACATTAACAAGTGAGACACCAGGAAGTTCTTCGGCTTCCTCTTTCTCCTCGCTTAATGCTCATTACTGCATCCTCAGCGCTGATGATGACCAGCCTCAAGATTTGCTGCGGGCGGCGGATACGGCGATGTATTACGCTAAGGTACAGGGCAGGGCAGGTTATGCTGTGTTCGATCCGGTGATGCACACTCGTGCGGTGGATCGTTTGCAGTTAGAAACGGATCTGCGACGAGCGATCGCTACCCATGAATTTCAACTTTACTATCAGCCGATTGTTTCCCTATCTACAGGCAAAATCAGTGGTTTTGAGGCTCTTGTACGCTGGTTTCACCCGACGAGGGGCATGGTTTCTCCATCTGAGTTTATCCCAGTGGCAGAAGATACTGGTCTGATCGTCCCCATTGGTGCGTTGGTACTTCAGGAAGCCTGCCGTCAGTTGCGTGTTTGGCAGCTGAAATATCCCGATTTTACGGATGATTTAACTATCAGCGTGAATCTTTCTAGTGTTCAGTTTAGGCAATCAGGTTTAATTGAGCAAATTGACGAAATTTTGCAGGAAACTGGTCTTGATCCTAGTTTCTTGAAGTTGGAAATCACCGAAAGTACCATCATGGAAAATGCCGATTCTGCTAAAGCTTTGCTTGAGCAATTGAAGGCAAGGAATATTCTATTGTGTATTGATGACTTTGGTACAGGCTATTCTTCATTAAGTTATTTGCACCGCTGGCCTATAGATACTTTGAAGATTGACCGCTCTTTTGTCAATGGTATCGGCATTGAGGCTCACAGTCGGGAGATTATCTGGACAATTGTAACCCTGGCTGGCAATCTGGGTATGGAAGTGGTGGCAGAAGGTGTGGAAACTGAGCAGCAGTTGACTCAGTTGCGACTATTGAAACGGGAATGCCATTATGGGCAGGGATATTTGTTTTCTCGACCAGTGGATAGCGAGGCGGCTGTGAAGTTGTTTGCGTCAGAGTTGCGATGGTAAAACAATTAAAAATTCTCGTTTTTAGTCAGATACTGGGAACACAATTCTGGGAATGGCTAAGAAGAAATGAGGCTCTAGCGTCATGCTCCGATATTCCCCGTCAGAGATTGGGAACGAGAGTATAACTAATGAATAATGACGATAAACGGCGGATTATTGGTTTAACTGGGGGCATCGGGACTGGCAAAACTACGGTTTCAAATTATCTAGCCAGTGTCTACAATTTGCCGATTTTGGATGCGGATGTTTATGCAAGAGATGCTGTAAAAGTTGGTTCGACGATACTGAATCTGATTGCTGAGCGCTACGGTTTAGATATACTGCTACCGGATGGAACCTTAGATCGCGGGCGGTTGGGTAATGTTGTTTTTAATAACTTTGAGGAACGTCGGTGGCTAGAACAACAGATTCATCCTTTTGTGCGCGATCGCATTGTCGAGGCAATTGATAATTTTAATCTACATCCCACGGTGGTATTAGTGGTGCCTTTGCTGTTTGAAGCTGAAATGACTGATCTGTGTACAGAAGTGTGGGTTGTAAGCTGTTCGCAACAACAGCAGATTCAGAGATTGATTCAACGCGATCGCTTAACTTTTGAACAGGCGCAACTTAGAATAAACAGCCAGATGCCAATAGACCAGAAGTGTGCCAAGGCTGATGTCGTTCTTGACAACTCCTCCACTTTAGAATTTCTGCTCCAACAGGTAGACGCAGCCATAAAAAGTTTTGAATGTTGAGTTAGAGCGTTTCTCAAGAGTGGATTTTCAGTCATTGACAGGCTTATTCAATACTTGGGCAGCTTTAGTGCAATGCAAGTGCCAGGTTTTCCCTGCCCCCAACAGTTACAACATGAAACCACCCTGTAACCCAATACTTCTCGGAGGGGGGTGGTTTCATACAACCCTTAGAAAATATCGAAAATTGCGGTAGGGTAGGGGCATGGCAATGCCATGCCCCTACCGGAAACCAAAATCAACGTTACAGAATTTTCTCTGACGGGGTTGTTACTAGCTTCGGAGTTCGTTGAGTTTGGCTCTTAGCGTCTCTATCCTTTTACGGTTCACGCCTAAATCTGACTGTCCCAGGCGGGAAGCGGAACGGACGTGGATGGTTTTTGCGGCATCATCGACATAGAATTCCACATCATCGACAAACCCGATGAGTTTGATGGTGAATTCCGCGTAGAGGTAATTGTCGGTTTCGGCGACAATTTTGGTTTTAGGGAAAGACTGGATAACTGTCTTGAGATCAGCGATCGCTTGTGCGGCACTAGAGTTGTAGGTAAGAGGCTCGATTTTATGTTCGCTATCCTGGCTTTGGCTGTTGACACAGTTGGGCGTACTAGGACATGGCGCTAGTTTTCCTGACTGTACACCTAGATTTGTGGGTCGTTTTCCGGCAAACACGGTCATTCCTCCTAAAAAAGTAGTTGCCCCTATGAAACAGATAGCTGCTAAACATAAGGATATGAAGATTACAGGCCAACGTGACTTACTGGGGCTGACATCCATGAATGAATTTTCTCTCAATTCGTTACTAGAAGACCTGAAAAACCCTGATGAGAAGGTGCGCTATGAGGCTACGGCTGAGCTTTGGCGCATTTGGTTTTATCAAAAGGGAGTAGCGGGTTTTGAAATTTTACAGCGATCGCAGGCATTACTTGAAGCCGGAGAGATTGCCAAAGCCGAAGGCTTACTTAGAGAAATCATCGCAGCTCAACCTGATTTTGCCGAAGCTTGGAATAGACGAGCCGTACTTTACTATATTCTCAGGGATTATAAAAAAGCTCTTAACGACTGTCAAATGGCTGTCGAGCTAATTCCATTTCACTTTGGCGCACTGCATGGTATGGGGTTGTGTTATCTCGCGTTGGAAGAATACAGTGCTGCTATCGTAGCTTTTAGAAAAGCTTTGGAAATTCAGCCTTATGCGCTAGAGAATCAAAGGTTAATTTTAGAGTGTACAGCAAAATTGAGTTAATGCGATCGCTTCATTTTCCTCCCTGTAGACGGTTGACACGGATTAATTTACCTGTCACTTCCTCAGCCGAAATAGCCTCATTAATGCGCGTTGCCAGCCTCTCTCAATTGCGATCGTTTGTGTAGACAATTATGCCAGCATGGTCAGGTTGTAAGCGATGCAGTTAGATGTAATCTTGCCGGTCAAGTGTCAAAACTGCTCTTTAATTTATCACAGCAAAAGCTAACACATCTTCATCGGGAATCCTCAGTCCGGGATTTCCCGTTTCCTGAACGGTCAAAGTATCCTTGCCCTAACTTAATCTAAAAAGGGCGAATATAATTTGCATATTCTCACAATAAACCCGCCTACGCAGGTTTCAAAATTTGGCGCAGGCGGGCTTTGTTCGTCTTGCAACTTTCGACTACTAACTTTGTGGAACCGCAGGCGGTGTCACAGAAACAGTCCCACTTCCGGAGGAATCTTTCCCTTTCAAGTAGAATCCTGCCACCACTAACAAAATAATAACTAACGTGCCAATTCCAAGCGGGTTAGGAAGCCAGAACACAGCTTCGATGTGGTTTACCTCACCTGGATTCAGCTTCCAAACCATTTCATGCCCTTTATCGGAGACAACTGGAGTGATAGCAGTGGTAGAGTTATCAACACTCTTAGCACCCCAAGGAGTTTTCAAGCTAAAGTCCAAATCAAACAGCGAACCGGGACTAACTATAACGTTACCGTCACTAGAAAGAACACCGAGCGATCGCAAATCTAAATCGTAACTCAAACGATTTCGCACCCAGAAAATAAAATTACCCTGAGTCAAACTCAAATTAGACTTAATAGTTGGTAAATCCGTCGCCGGTTGGGAACCCTTCTTCACCGGAGGATTAAAAAACTCATTAAACTTCTCCTCCAACTCCCGACCGCTAGCAAACGGAACCGTCAGAATAACTTCCTCTTTCGAGATGCGCTTAACTTTCCCAGAAAGTTCCTTTGCGCGACTCTGAAGACTATTTAACCAATCCTGCGCCTGTTCGCTGCTAAAAGCAGTCAGCTGTTCCCGCAACTTAATATGCTGTACAATTTCCCCTTTATTCGGACTCTCGAAATTCACCCCAGCATCATACTGAACGCAACCCGAAAGCAAAAACACTGCCAACAGCATCACCCAGAGAACCCGCATCCTCGCCAACACACCGCCAAATTCCAACACAGCTAACCTCACTCTTTCTCCTCCTTGCTCTTTGTTCTCTTCGCGTCCTTCCTTGTCTTTGCGGTTCATTTACCCATGTCGCGCCGCCACACCCAAACCTTTAAACAACATACAAGGCAAATAACTACCGCCACCAACCCATTCGGGCGTATCTCCCAGAACCAAATTTTTACAAGCCTCAAAAATACTACCAGCCACCATAGTATTCTTCACCCGACCGACAATTTTGCCTTTTTCCACCTTGTAACCTAAATCCAGGTTTACCGAGAACTCTCCGGCTAGTTGATTAGACTGTCCAGCACCCAAAACCTGATCCACAATTACCCCTTCATCCATACTGGCAATTAAATCAGCCGTAGAAGTCTTACCAGGAGCAAAACACAGATTTACCAAATCCGGGCTAGGACGAGACAAACCGCCCCGGAAACCGTTACCAGTAGACTCGCAACCAGCCCGTGCAGCCCAACGACGATCCCAATAAAAGCCGCGTACAGTGCCTTGTTCGATAAACACCTTGCGGCTGGTGGGCGTACCTTCATCGTCAAAAGCGCAGGCAGAAGCTCCGATGGTGGGGTCTTCAAATAACGTTAAACCCTCGTTAAATAGCTTCTCGCCCAGTTTAGCTGCCAATGGAGAGGCTTTTTGGACAACCGATTGACCGGAGAGAACCGTTTTAAATAAGCGTCCGATGGCACCTGCGGCGGCTCTGGGGTTGAACAAGACAGGGAAAGATCCACTTTCAATTGTGGCTGGCTGTTCTGCTAGAGCATACTTTTGCAACAAATCTTCCAGAAGACGGTTATAGTCGGGAACGCGATCGCGGGCGACATCGAAGCTGTAAATTTGGAGAAAATCTTCCCCGCGTACTAAGTTACCCGAAAGGCTGGCGCTGACAATTTGGCTGCTGCGTTCGGCGTACAAATCAGAACTGGTAGCAATTTTAATGTTTCCTTTCCGGACGTGGAAGCCGACATCTACCAGGATATCGGGATTATAGTCGTGGATTTGGGAAATTAAGCGATCGCCTACTTCCACTAATTCTTCAGTTGCTGGTGGTGTGTATGTTGTTTCTGGTGCTGTCACCTGCATTACGCTGGCAAAATCAAACTCAGATGGATCGCCAATTTCCGACGTTTGCACGGCAGCATCTACCAAATCTTCCAGCCGCGTCAAGTCTGTGGAACTGGCAAAACCCAACTTACCCTTATGCAGCACCCGCAGCGCTACCCCTTTTAAGGCTTTGGTTTGCAGAGATTTTAAACGATTGTTTTCAAACTCAACTGGTGTGTCAGAGCTTGATAGATAGTAAACTTCAGCGGCATCGGTTCGCCCCTTTGCCAATTTCAGAATTTGCTCCACCGTCGCATCAGTCACCATCTCAGTTCCTCCAGCTTCACCCATAATCATCTTAAATTAAACCCACACGCTCGAAGCGTGTGGCTAAACAGACAAAGCTCGCGTTGCGCGGGCTTTGTCTGTTCGCCCTTGACTTTAGTCGTCAGGCGTTTTTACTTCTAGTTATTCTAGTAGGTATAGATTAATTTTTATTTCACGGAATGGCTAATTCAACTCGATTGGAAAACCAAGATATTAAATTTGGCATTCTAGACCAAGCACAACAAAAGGCAATATATACTCTTGCTTTATCTAAAGCCCACTTTAGTACAGCAACAGTTTGGGGTTACGTGCAATTTATAGTAGGAATACCGAATACTATTCTTTCTGCTATTGCTGGAGCCTCAGCTTTATCACAATGGCAAGATAGTAATATGCTGGCTGGGATGTTATCAATTTTAGTAGCAATACTGACGGCGATATCAACTTTCTTAGATCCAAGCGATCGCGCAAAAGCTCACTGGCACGCCGGAAATCAGTTTCAGCTGCTTAACGATAAGTTTCAAATATTTATAGATTTTGATGCGATCGCTGGGAGTTCTCCTCACGAGCTTAAACAAAAGCTAGACATATTAATAGATGAATTTTATAAAGCCAGAAAGGAAAATCCTGTAACTCCTTACTGGTCATGGAAAAAAGGTTTAAAAGAAGCTAAACAAGAGCAGCGTCAAGTGTAGATTTTAGAGACGCGATTTCTCGCGTCTCTAAAATCTATGCCCCAAAGGAGGTTTACAAACTCCACCAAGCTAAGCTACCCAACGTCAAAATGATAGCAATCAGGGCAACCCAGATAAAACGATTGTCTTGGGTATTCACTTTGCTCAAGTCAACTTGTTCCAGTTCTGGTTCTGGACGCTTACGGGGGGTAGTATTGGCAGGTTTAACATTGCTAGCGCCCCGAAATTCTGCCTGACTCTCAGCCAGTGCAGTTAAGTCGGGAATCTCACTCAACCATTCTGGACGCCTACTTAATTGGGGAGCTTCCATAATGTAGAGTAGGCGACGGCTTTGCTTGCTGATTTCTGGAGCGGGATGATGAAACAGCTGTTTTAACAAAGCGATCGCTTCCGTCCTTTGTCCAGCAGCCTCATAAGCCGTCACCAGCCAAATCTGCACTTCTCCCCCCAGTTGGGAGTTACGAGCCACAAGGCTACTCGCCTTTTCCAAATGCTGCACTGACTGGCGGTACTCGCCACGCTCAAATGCGGTTTTTCCAGCCTGGTACTGGGTTTTAATGATATCTCGGTTTTCTGAATTCACTTTGCCGATGTCATCTGGAGTGAACTTTTTTTCAGTTTTGTCGTCAACGCCGACAGCCCCTTTAAATTTTAGCGAAGGGGTTTATCCTGAAATCAAAACTCCTGCGATAATTTGCCTCCACTAGGGTTTTATCACAGAGGGGGTGGGGACTGGGGAGTAGGGACTAGGTAAGACTTTTTCCCAATCCCCAATTCCCACTCCTCACCCCCAATATCATCCATTCAGGTGAATCAACTAGGGGAATCTACT
Organism: Trichocoleus sp. FACHB-6; assembly: GCF_014695815.1. NCBI lineage: Bacteria > Bacillati > Cyanobacteriota > Cyanophyceae > Leptolyngbyales > Trichocoleusaceae > Trichocoleus > Trichocoleus sp. FACHB-6. The sequence continues at coordinate 26,519 of NZ_JACJOY010000111.1, read as the reverse complement.
TAGCTTTGCCAGGGCGTACCTTAAGAAGTAATTCAAGCTTTCATATCAAGTTGCTATCCAACAAATCGGGAGCTAAAACTATGCTCAAAGCAATAAATCTGTCTCAAGGTGGATTCAATCGGCTTGGACTTGCTACTCTGTTAGCACCGTTAACGCTAGGATTCGCCATGTTAACAGGAGCGAATTCACCCGTTAACGCCAGACCCTCAGTAATTATACGGAATCGCCCTACTTACGTAATTCCACGGCCATCAACTGGGAACTGGATTTACGGCAGTCCCATTCCCAGTCCGATTCCTGTAAACCCAGTAACGGGTTTTTCTAACAATTACTATTCGGATTACTATCCGGGTTACTATCCGGTCAATCCGGGCTTTTCTGTCAGGGTGAATGGGGGAGTCTTCAGTTCGCCACTCATCCGCGTGAATCCAGGGTTTGATCATTTGCGCCCGAACCCAGTGATTATTAGACCACGGGTATATCAAAGACCTTTTGTTTCGCCAAGGCGGATTATTATCCGTTAGGGATTGGGGACTGGGGACTGGGGATTGGTGATTAGGGATTGGGAATTGGAAGGACTCTTACCCAGTCCCTAGTCCCCAGTCCCCAGCCCTCAAGCCATAAACTCGGAAGCGATAATCATCGACCCGATACCAGCGTCGGTGAAAATTTCTAATAGCAGTGCGTGGGGGATGCGACCATCAATGATGTGTGCAGCGTGAACGCCTTGGGCAAGACTACGCACGCAACACTTCACCTTGGGAATCATTCCCCCGCCGACTACACCAGCCTCAATCAAACGCCGCGCTTCGCCGATATCTACCTTGGGAATGAGGGTGGATGGGTCTTTGTAATCCTGTAAGATTCCTGCTGTATCTGTGAGCAAAATCAACTTCTCTGCGCCCAAAGCCGCCGCAATTTCCCCAGCTACGGTGTCAGCGTTGATGTTATAAGCTTGCCCAGTTTCATCTGCTGCAACGCTGGACACTACGGGTATATAACCGCTATTGACCAGAGACTGCAAAAGCTTGGTATCTACACTGGTAACTTCCCCAACAAAGCCAATACCCTCGGCACCTTCTGGACGGGCTTTGAATAAATTGCCGTCTTTGCCGCAAAGTCCTACAGCATTGCCTCCAGCCCGGTTAATCAGGGAAACGAGTTCTTTATTCACCCGACCGACTAAAACCATTTCCACAACGTCCATTGTGGGAGCATCGGTGACGCGCAGACCATTTTTAAATTGTGGCTCGATTCCCAGCTTATCCAGCCAAGAGTTGATTTCCGGACCACCGCCATGTACTACAACTGGGCGCAAACCGACGCAGGATAAGAATACGATGTCGCGGATTACTTTGTCTTTGAGCGAGCTGTCTTTCATGGCAGCGCCGCCGTATTTGACGACAACGGTGCGACCAGCAAATTGCTGGATGTAGGGTAGTGCTTCGCTTAGCACTCGCACCCGCGTGGCTTCAGCCTTCAGGATGTATTCGCTATCGTTGATCATTACTTGGCAGAATCAGGCTAGTTATTGTTTTTAGAAGTTTAGAACATAGGTGCCTCTGCGGGGCGTTTATTTGCAGCTGTTTGAAGATTCAATATTTCAATCTCTAATCATGATTTATACCTCTAGTCTAAGTAAATCCTACATCAAATTAGGGATAGGTTTAATGACCGTTATTGCTTTGAGGTCGCTTCCTGAGAACTGTGGGAATCGCTTCTATGATTTGCTTGGCGATTTGTTCGGGAGTTTGCTCTTGGCTAATGGAGATTTGCAGGTCTGCTTGCGCGTAGAGTGGCTGGCGTTGGTGGAAACGGTTTTCCAATTCGGTAGCTAGGTCAGCGTTTTTTAACAAAGGTCGGGTGGTATCGTTTTGCAGACGGGCGACTAAAAGTTCTACTGGTGCGTCTAGCCACACTACTAGACCGTATTGCAGATAGCCCCAATTCTCTAGGCGCAGGATAATACCGCCGCCGGTCGCGATCGCTAACCTGGTAAAAGCTGACATTTCCTGTAGCACTTTGCTTTCCATCTGTCGAAAGCTGTCTTCACCCTCACTGGCAAAAATATCGTTAATGGATTTACCAGCTGCTTTCTCAATTACGTTATCGGTGTCCACAAAACCGTAACCCAGCTGCTGGGCAAGTAATTTCCCTACGCTGGTCTTCCCAGCACCCATCATCCCCACCAGATAGATATTGATGCCCTTGAGCGATTCCCTAACTTGACGATTATTGTTTTCCATATCTATAAATATTAAATTCTACAAGCGATCGCTTTCACACTTTCGCAATCAACTCCAGAAAATAGAATTGGTCTTTTACTTCCCCATTACCTATTACCATATATATCAAAATTTTGTAAGACTACCTCTTTCAAATTTCGTAGTGAAGGTTGCCACTTTTCCACCAATCCACCCCGCACACAGCTTTTCACCCAAGGATGCAAATTATATCGTGGATTGTCTATCTCCAAATCTTGTAAATCTTCAATTAAATACCATCGTCGTAGCTCAGCGATCGCTATGTCCAAATCTTCTTCCAGTAACTTCCAATCTCTAGACAAATCTGCTCTGCTGACGCTTACATCACTCCCAGCTATATAACGCAGTATGGTCTGTGCTGGCACACCGATTCGTTGCCAAGTTGGCTCCAGGCAGAAGCGATAGAATGTTTCAAGTGGTCGGCTGGTTGCTGAAAGTTCCGACAATACTGGCTCAAGTGTACGAACGTGAAAAATACGCCCCACCAAAAAATGTAGTGCTAGCGGTGCGCCGCAAGAAAACTCATGCAATTGATGTAACTGTTCATCACTTGCCTGCCTAAGTATCGCTAGATTATTGTATTTTGCCTCATCAGCTAACAAAATGTGTGACCATTTTTCTTCAAGTCTTGGAACTTCAATTAATCCTAAGTATGGAGGTTTTATCCTAAGTCTGCTGGTTAACAGCGCTCGGCTGGGGTTAAGCATCTTGACAAGATTCCCCACAATATTCTCAATTTGTGCAGTTTCAGCGTTGTCTAATACGAGTAGCAGCTTTTCTTCTCTAAGACGCTGGTGAACTTGCTCTACAGGGCAAGCTAGTTGATATGCTATTTCCTTGATAAATTGCTGCCAACTAAGAGATTTAAAAGGCTTTTCAAAGCTAATATAACCATCAACTAATTCGCTTTGTCGAGCCGTAACCCATAGCACATCACTAAAGAGATTTCTTTTAAGTGCTTCTTTGGCAACAAAACTCGCAGCTTCCGATTTACCATACCCCGGACTGCCAGTAAGCGAGAGGATAGATACTTCATTCGGATCGCAAATCCGCTGCAATATTTCTTCAATTAAGTTATCTCTTCCCCACACACTCCGGCAGCGAGTATTTGGTATAAATACCCCTATCTGGCGTTTTGAGTTCTCACTTTGTGGCGTGGCAGCTGACGTTTTTAGCTCTGGCTGCGATGAAGAACATCCGACAACAGGAGTTGCCAACGAGCAGTTTTGAGTAAAGACTAACTCCCTATCAGTTGTGTCTTGAACCTGCTGGTATGAGTCTATCCATTCATCGTATGAACAGTTGAGTAACAGTTGACATAAGCCGTTGGCAATCCGATACTCGCAGGTGTGGCGACTTTCTGATTCCAAAATAGCTCGTAAAGCTTGGCGTGATGGTTCAGGTGTATCGAGTTGTTTCCGCCACGCGCTTAAAAAGTCTTGTATTAGGGCCCGGTTGCCATTTGGCTTATATCTTTTTTTAAACTCATCATGTAGCTTTTGCTTCAAACTCCCGGATAAATAAACGTTACTATTGCCTCTTTTGATTTCAGATGCACCAGTCATAATAAATACAACTAAACCTTATTAAGACTCTGCCTTAAGTAATAACATTGGATTTCTATAAATTAATCCAATGTTATTAATATATCCGCTTATGAAAAGTTTATGTTAACTTTAAATTTCTTTTAAATTAACTTTAAATTACTGTAATCTACATTCAGTGATGCTACTGTTGCTTAATAAGGCTAAATCGTAAAATCCCAGTAATTCCACTTAGGTTGACAAGTTTTTGGGGGTGCTACCCATGAAGAGTAAAGTGATTAATATCCGTGAAGTTGTCCAACAGGCTATGACGACGGGCTATCTTACCATCGCAGCCGAGGAGCAACTGCGGAGACTTCTAACCACGAAGTATGGCTTTGAAGATTTCAAAGCCTTTATGAAGTTGCAGCAAGCAGCAATGGAGGGTCAGGTTCGTCAAGAGTCTCGCGAATTAGCGCGACAAAAGCAGCTTTCCCGGCATTTAAGAGCTTCATAGCGAGACAAAAATCCGGATGGTTGAGGTTCATAGCTTTCAAAAATCCAAAATTAACTATTGATGACTCCTCCAAGAATTATTTTCCTATGCCTCGCTGGGAAGATTAATTAATACTAGGCTGATTAAGAAAGCAACAGATTTAGCAGTTATTTCTCCCTAAACCTACTCAACTAATTTTTCTGCTAGATACGCTCTGACTACTGGTAGCAGCGTGAAGTTTGTTAAGTTTTTCTCCAGAAGCGATCGCCTCCGCAAAGATTCAATGGCTTCCATCTGTTCCCGTTTCGATATTCCTGGTGCAATCTCCTCTTGGAAGGCACCTACAGAAACAGACTTGTGACGAATTGCCAGCCAGTACATTACTTTTCTTTCTATATTCGATAAGCGTTCAAAATGTATATCTAGTAAATCACGGACATCGCCAAAAACCACAATTTCTTTTGATAAAAAGTCTGTAATATTACCGTTGAAAATATCTTTAATTGTCGTTGCTACAATTTTGAGGATTAACGGATTACCGCTATAACGGTTAATTAAAACTCGGCATTCTTCTGGCTCGCCAATCAAACCTTTAAGTTGCAACAGTTCTTGTGCATTGGATGCTGCCAAACCCCGCAATTCAAGACAGCGAACAGGTAGGTTTGCGCCTTCGAGTGCGGCAATTTCTTTGGGTTTTTCCCGGCTGGTGAGAATGCAGCAGCTGGGATGGCGTTCTTCTCCTAAGCGTCGAAATAGTTCTCCATACACCTGATATTCGTAGCTATAATAACCAGCATTTTTGCCACTGCATAAAACCGCTTCAGCTTGATCCAGAATCAGTAAACAGCGGCGACTTCGGATATAAGTCATCAAGCGAGAAATTGTCACTTCTGCCGATAGGCTGTCTACTGTTTCTTGTCCTTGAGACAGAAATTGAATCAAAGAAGCCACCAGATCCTGAATCGGTGGCGCATGACGAAGCGATCGCCAGATGACAAACTCAAAGTTTTCGCTTATTTGTTCTGCCAACTTTACAGCAAGAGCAGTTTTACCGATTCCCCCCATTCCTAGCAACGCCACCAAGCGGCAGCTGTCGTTAACAATCCACTGTTCTAAAGTTGCTAGTTCTTCTTGAGAACCATAGAAGTCTTCTACATCTATAACTTCTTCCCAATCTTGGTGCTGATCAGCAACTACTGTAGACTGTAACGTCTCCTCTGCCTCGCTTTGATTTTGTTCTAGCAAATTAACAGATTCAGTTTTATATCCTGCTTTGGAGAGCAAGTTAGTAACGCGGCTCCAGTTCTTTATCTTTATTGTGTCGCCAGTCTGACGAATTAGAAGTTCCTGAATATATTTATATAATCCATTGGATAAATAGACTCTAACGGCACTCGAAGTGCGACTTTTGTAGACAGTATCTGCAATTTCGGCAGGAGAGTAACCACACAGTAAGCCTCTCAAGAATTTTTTTTCAACTGGTGTCAGGCTTCTACCTTTGGCAGAAGCTAAGTCTATGTATAGCTTTTCCAGATTCCAGTTATTTGCCGCCTCTTGAAAATCGGCTTCCTGTTCATTAACAGTTGATTCCATTCCCCTGCGTTGCCATCCCAATTCAAGATTGCCAACGCCTGATTTTAACTGATTAATTATGAAATACTAACGAACTAACGATAAAGTTCTAACGAATTTAATAACGTCTGTTAGGTGTAGTTTACGTAATCTTTTAGTTATCCTTAATTTTATGGAGACTTCATCGAACTTTCATCTAAACTTTATTAAATATTTACAGGGTGTGGAGGGAAAAGGAGATGAGGCTACGGTTTTCCTTGAGTTTAGACAGTTGTGGCAGTTTCAGCTACGTAAGTGGTATCTTCCTCCGTTCTCAGATATGGCATCCGCAAATCTACTTAGGCGAGTTGAGCATTTAAAAAATCGGTGTTTGCTCTTGACGTTTTTCTAGGTAATAACCACATGATGCTAATCCGTGAACTTGTCCAACAGGCTCTAGCCATCGGCTACTTAACGATAGAAGCTGAAGAACAACTGCGACAGCTGCTCAAAAAAAAGTATGACAGCGAGGATCTAAACGCCTTTATGACCTTACAGCAAGCGGCTATGGCTGGACACGTGAAGCAGCAATCCCGCGAACTACTACGCTCATAAGCATTTGTGATCTTGAACAAATCAATCATAGAACGGTGAAATTGTAAATCAAGATTAGGAGCGTGGCTAGGGGTCACGCTCTTGGCTTGTCGCTGCGCCAATCATCCTCAAAGTTGTCTTCGTCCTCATCTTCAAATCCCCAGTCATCTTCATCCTGATTGGTTTCCGGGGTCGGTGGCTGATAGGGCGGCGTAATCACGCGGTAATTGGCGTCATAAACCGCCTCAGTTTTTCCAACGCCTGAATTCTTTGGTTCCCGGTAGCTATAAGAGTAGACTGAACCAGCTCGTGAGGCGCTTTTTGGTTCTTGCCTAACTTCGTACCTCGTGCGGTCTTCTTCGGGAAAATTTTGAGAACTGGTGTCTGCGACGGCTGGCTTCTCCTCAAAATCCCACTCATCGTCATCAGTAGTGCTGGTATCCTCTTCCCAGTCATCTTCATAGGAATCGGCGTTTTTAGTTTCCGGTGGTGGTGGAGGGGGAGGGGTGTAAGGGGTTTGTTGAGTATCATCGCCAGTTTCGCGCCGTCGCCAGTTAGAACGAGTTGATTCGGCTTCTAGTTTTTCCAGTTTGCGGATGCGCGATCGCAAAGGACGTTGTTGCAGATAGCTGAAAAATTGCAACAAACCGCTAACGATCGCGCCAGATGCGATCGCTACTATTATCCACACCGCTAGCGGTAGCGCCTGTGTCCTCGCCCCGAAAAACACTATCGACAACGGCGACAAGTTTTGAATGGCAAATAAAGCCAGAGTTCCCAGCAGCAAAAATACCAGCAAAATCCGCATAATCTATTAAAAATGAGAAATTAAAAATTAAGACTATCTTAAATTTCTATTTTCCTTCCCAGCGGTTGATTGGGATGCAATCAATGTCCAGCTGGTCTAAAGCACGAGCTACAACAAAATCCACCAAGTCTTCAATACTTTGGGGATTGTGATACCAAGCCGGGATAGCTGGAACAATTCTAGCGCCTGCTTCTGCCAAAGTGGTCAGGTTACGCAGATGAATCAGGCTGAAGGGCGTTTCTCTCGGCACAATAACAAGTTTACGTCCTTCTTTGAGTTGTACATCGCTTGCCCTCTCCAGCAAGTCGGAACTCAAACCCGCCGCCAGCTTTGCTACGGTACTCATACTACATGGCATGATTACCATCCCCAGTGTGCGGAAGGAACCGCTAGCAATATTAGCTCCCACATCGCTCCAAGGGTGACAGCGTAGTTTACCTGCTAGTTCTACCCCCGCTTGCTGTCGCCAAAATTGTTCCTGTTCTTCAGGGTTAGGAGGCATTCGGATATTTTGTTCTGCCTGCCAAACTATATAAGTAGATTTAGAGGCAACCAGTTCAATGCTGTATTCTGCTTCTAGCAGAAATTTCAAAGCACGGACAGCATAAATTAAGCCAGAGGCACCAGTGATGCCTAAGATTAGAGGCAAAGTGTTTTTAGTCATTAGTTATTGGTCACTTCAAGTACGGCTAATGGCAATTAGCCATTAGCCATTAGCCATTAGCTATTAGCCATTAGCTATTCATCCATTTCACCCAACTCGCCGTTTTCTGCCTCTATATCTTCATTGCTGGCTTCGCTACCGCCGCCGACGATTACAAGGTCAATTTGTTGACGGTAGTAATCAACGCTTTTAACTTGGACTTCCACGCGATCGCCTAATCGATAAGAAACGCGGCTCTTACGTCCTACAAGGCAGGCGTGGCGGGAGCGGAACTCATACCAGTCATCTTTGAGCGAACTGACGTGTACCAGTCCCTCCACCAGCAAATCTTCGATTTCCACAAAGAAACCGTAAGATTGGACACCAGTAATTAACCCCTGGAAAACCTCCCCGGTGCGTTCCTTCATCAACTCAGCTTTTTTGAGTCCTTGGAGATCCGCTTGGGCATCTATAGTAAGCTTTTCTCGCTCGTTGAGATGCACAACCAAACCAGAAAGCTGCGCTTCCAACTCTTGCTGCGCGTCTGGTGGTAAGACATTCCAGTTGATATTACCGTGAGAGGAACTATGGCGGAGATTCACGCTATCTTTAGCACGGGTAGTACGGCGATCGCGTCCTTTCTCAAACATCTCCAGCAAGATCCGCGAAACCATTAAATCTGCGTAGCGCCGCAAAGGTGATAAACAGTGAGTGTAAGGAACATCCTCCTGTTCCCCCGCACCCAAAGCTAAACCAAAGTGAGAGCCACCAGTCGTGCTGTAAGTACACGGTTTAAGCGTTGACTGCAACAGATATGTCAAAACGCGCTCCGACCCTGAAGTGGCGAACATCTGAGTAAAACGTTGATAATCCCGTGGTGTCACTACATCTTCCTGTTCCAGACGTAGATCCATCCTCAGATTGCTTGCCAACTTCATCAATTCTTGGACATCCTCTGCATCTGGGGGTGCCTGGACGCGATAAATTGCAGGTAGAAACAGCCCTTGCAGGTGAGAAGCTACTGCTTGATTGAATAGCAGCATCAACTCCATTACCAGAGAACGAACTCCCCCCGAAACTACGATCGCTCCGAGAGTTCCTTCATCGCTGTAGTGTAATTGAGTACCGGGCAGATTTAATTCAAATCCTCCCCTAGCAAATCGTTGCGCTTTCACAGCTGGACTCAGCTCAAAGAATAACTGACTGAGCATTTCCATCACTGGGGGGTCGGCATCCTGATGGCGATCCAAAATCGCCTCAGCTTGTTGGTAACTAAGCTGCGCGTCCACTTGGATGACGCTGGGGTGAATCTCATACTCCACCAACTGCCCAGAAGCTGAATCTATGGTAAATATGACTGAGATGGCTAACCGATCTTGACCAGGCACCAAAGAGCAGCGACTTGCGATCGCATCCGGTAGCATTTGCACCACCATATCGCCCAGATACACCGTCATTCCCCGCTTGCGGGCTTCCCGATCCAGCGGCTCGTCCGGCTGGACGTAGTGGGCAACATCAGTGACGTGAATGCCTAAGTGCCACTGTTTATCCTCTGTTTTCTCCAAGGTGATTGCATTTTCTTGGTTGTAACTACCATCAGGTGCAAAGGCGAGGGTCAACAGAGAGCGTAAATCTTTACGATGCTTTAAATCCTTTTTCTCTAGTTTTTGTGGCAACGCTTCGGCTTGTGACAGCACATCTGCCGGAAAACTCTGAGGCAAATCGTGCTTGCAACAGACAATATCGGTGTCAGCTGCTGCTTCCGCATTGCTGCCAAGGATGCGAGCGACTCTGCCTACTGGCGGTTTTGTCGCCAAGGGGTAGCGCAGGACTTCTACGTGTACCAGGTAATCAATAGCATCCGCCAGGTTCTCGGCTGAAACCAGGTCAAGTTCAAATAGTAGCCGATCGTCTAGAGGAACAGCGCGAAAGCCGGTTTCGTTTTGCTTAACTCGTGCCAATACCGATGGATTTGCCCGTTCCAGAATTAGCCGCACTTCCCCTTCTGGACTTCGCTTGCGGTTTCCTTCTTTGGTAACTTTTACCAGTACGCGATCGCCATTCCAAGCTGTTGAGAGATGGCTCTCCCGCACATAAATATCCTCCGACCCCTCTACCTCCTGAATCGCAAAGCAAAAGCCCTTACTGGAACAGCGCAGTTTAGCTTCTACCACGTCTTCTTCATAGACGCGCCTATACTTACCACGCTCTTTGATTAGAATTCCGATTCTCTCCAAAGCATCCAGGGCAATCTGTAGTTGATTCAGACTCGCCTCATCCTGGCAACCCATTTTTTTTTCGAGTACCTTGGGAGCCACTAACTTGTCATCAGAAAAATTTGAAAGTAGTGTAGCGATTGAAAATTCCATGTACCTATGAGTTTGCCTCCGCCATAAAACAATTCTTTGTCCTTAGTTATTAGTCATTAGTGCTTAGTTTCTAGTCTTTAGTGCGCGCATTTCTTGTCCAAAGGCCATGACTAATGACTAATGACTCTTCGTCTTTGTGTTTTTACCCTGATGTGGCAGCTGCACATCCGTCGTGTTGTTGTTGCTGCCTTGCTGTTAAGTTTGTTGTGGCGCGTTTTTCACCTTACAGTAAACAAACAACCGTCATCTCTAGAGAGTGCGATGCGATCGCATAAGAAGAACTCAAGCACAAGACTTTAGTCTTTCTCTAGACGTGCTTTGAAACACATTTAGACAGACTTTGAGCAACAGACGGCTTAGTTTCCTAGTCTTGTACCAGACGTGGATTTATCGCGTCTTTTAAGTCCGCACTTGGGCGCTTTTGGGGTACATCGCTCTCTTCACCATTCTGGAATCCCCCAAGCAGCTTGTGTAAAGCAGCTGTCCTGAATAATATCTCCGGTTCTAATCGGCGTTCAGAACCAACCAGTTTTTACGAGAGTCGGTGCTTGACGACGAGAACGACGAAAGCACTTTGACCCACTGCTTTTTTCCTCTGCTGCCAACCGCTGTGAAACGGACTCGGTGACGAAGCGAAGGTAGAGGGCAGTAGAGAATGGTTTTATACCTAGCGATGAACAGTCTCTAATTATTTTAGTTTCTTTAGGCACTAAAGAAAATCCGTTTTCTTAGCAGCGTACTATACTTAACAAAAGATGGGAGCCACAACATCCCACTAGGTTTAGGGGTGGGAATATTTATGTTTTCTCTATTCCGAGTTCGTTATCCCTTAGGTAGCCTGTCCACCGAGTTACTGACCATTCACGAAGGAAAGTATGTGGTTCGGGCAGTTGTTCAAGTCGAAGGTATTACCCTAGCGACAGGTTTGGCGGCGGCTCCAGAAGTTGAGCTGGCAGAAGATAAGGCAACAACTAGAGCGCTGAACCTGTTGGGAATGGCACCAGCAACAGCAACACAGTCTGCTGCACTTGAAGCGCCGATAGAAACCCCCAAACCCGAACCAGTCATTACGCAAGAGCGCGTGGTACAGCCGAACCCGATGGGAAGTCCCGCTGAGACACTCAGCGTTAATGACACCCCTGAACTTTCTGCCTCACAACGACCCCGTGCTGCTGTACCTTCTCCGGCGGCGTCACTCCCGACTTATGATGTCGTCCCATTTGCAGATGATGAGTTTTCTCCGGCTCAAAGTGAGCTGTATGAGGAAGATGCCTTTGTCGAGACACCGGAAGAGGTTTCTGGAGGGTTGTTTGGCAGTCAGTTCAATTCTCCGGGGACAAAGCCTGGTTATCACTCCAGCAATAACGTTAATAGCGCCAGAAAAGTAGACGATTTAGGCGCTCCCACGACCGCCGATATGTCATGGGGTGGCACAACTCCGGCTGGCGAGGAAATTGACTTGCGGGATGCGATTGGCAAAATTACAATCAAGCTCAAGGAATTGCGCTGGAATAAAGATCAGGAACGCGATTATCTAGAGCGAAGTTTCGGCAAGCGCGATCGCAATTTACTAACAGAAAAAGAATGGCTGAAGTTCCTCGACTATCTAGAAACTTTATCCCAAACTACTCACGAAATTAAACGCTTAGGCTGGAATAAGGATCAAGGTCGCCAAGGACGCGATTATTTGCAGCGTACCTACGGCAGACCAACTCGCGCCGAACTCAACGAGGAAGAATTGCTGGAATTCCTGCATTATCTTGAATCCCAGCCAACGCCTGAAAATTAAAAAGGCCCAATTGGATTCGGTACTAGGTTCCTAACTAACACTAGACAAGTAGGTTGAGCCCTTGGAACCAAGGGCCCAACCTACAACTAGCCCCCTTTTTAAGGGGGTATAATTTTTAATTGGTGGCGCTCATCGCCGAGGGAGTGCGGTTAATCACTTGGTCAATCAGTCCGTACTGCTTTGATTCCTCAGCCGACATAAAGAAGTCCCGCTCCGTATCTTCCTCGATCCGCTCAATAGGCTGACCTGTATGTTGAGCCAGATACTCATTTAAGCGACGCTTGTGGTAAAGGATTTCCTTAGCTTGGATCTCGATATCCGTGGCTTGACCTTGAGCGCCGCCTAGTGGCTGGTGGATCATAATCCGGGAATGGGGCAAACTCATCCGCTTGCCTTTGGCACCAGCGCTGAGGAGAAAAGCACCCATACTGGCAGCTAAACCGACGCAAATGGTGCTGACATCGGGGCGAATTTGATTCATAGTGTCAAAAATGCCCATTCCGGCGGTGACGGAACCGCCGGGAGAGTTGATGTAGAGGTAAACATCTTTTTCCGGATCTTCGGCATCTAGAAACAGCAGCTGAGCCACGATTAAGTTGGCGAGGTCGGAGTCAACTTGTTGTCCCAAGAAGATGATGCGTTCGCGCAGCAGCCGGGAGTAGATATCAAAGGCGCGTTCGCCGCGACCTGATTGTTCGATTACGGTAGGAATCATTACGCCAAGCCTGTTATCGTGATTTTTCTTAATTTTAGCGATTAGAATGCTGAAATCTCCTGGGCGGGTTTCCGTATGCGTTGCGCGATCGCCTTAAAAAACACTGCCAACTCTAACCAGAGTCCCCAGAACCGATAGGATCAAAGTGGCGCTATGCCGACGCGATTGTTTTAAAACTGCACTTTCTAGTACACAACATGAACCTGGTTGCACTTCAAAATGGGTTGGATAATATCTCGTTTGCTGTCCTGTTTGTCACGATGCTGATTTACTGGGGAGGGGCAGCTTTTAATAACATTCCTTACCTACCAGTATTGGGAACATCGGGGATGGCGATCGCAAACCTCTGCATTGCTGCTTTACTGAGCGCACGTTGGCTGGAAGCTGGCTACTTCCCCTTAAGCAATCTCTATGAATCCCTATTTTTTCTGGCTTGGGGGATTACTACAATTCATCTAATTGCGGAAAATATGAGCAAGAGCCGCTTAGTGGGCGTTGTCACTGCACCAGTGGCAATGGGCATCACCGCTTTTGCCGCCCTGACTTTGCCATCAAGTATGCAGTCGGCAGAACCGTTAGTTCCGGCGCTAAAATCTAATTGGCTGATGATGCACGTCAGCGTTATGATGCTCTCTTATGCAGCGCTGATGGTAGGTTCGCTGTTAGCGATCGCTTTCCTTGTCGTTAGTGGCGGGAAAAACATCGAACTTCGCGGCAGTTCCGTAGGAACTGGTGGATTTCGCAGTAAGGACGAAAGCGATCGCCCCTACCGTCTACAAAAAGCAACCGATTTGGTACTTCAACCACAAGGGGAAGCTAGCAACTCATCTTCTGTCAACAGTGTTTTTGAAAGCAATGGCAGTGCCAAAACCGCCGTTCTCGATTTAGCCAACCCACAAACCTCTCAAAAAGAGGTAATTAATGACGCTTCCATCCTGTCGCCGCAGCGCCTGAATCTCGCCGAAACCCTAGATAACATCAGTTACCGCATCATCGGGTTAGGATTTCCTCTGCTGACAATTGGAATTATCGCTGGTGGTGTTTGGGCAAATGAAGCTTGGGGGTCCTACTGGAGTTGGGACCCCAAAGAAACCTGGGCGCTGATTACCTGGTTGGTATTTGCTGCCTACCTCCATGCCCGGATCACCAAAGGCTGGCAAGGGCGACGACCAGCAATTTTGGCAGCAACAGGATTTGTAGTAGTCTGGGTCTGCTATCTTGGGGTCAATCTGTTGGGCAAAGGACTCCACAGCTACGGTTGGTTCTTTTAAGCTTTTTGTTTGTTGGCGGAAAGAACGTTGGAAGGTTGGAAAGTTGTTAGAACCTCACAACGTTTCAAATTGACAACTTGACAATTGGGTGACACCTGACAACTGACTAATCACACTTTGAAAAAATTAAGCCGGGGGAGATAGTTGTGGATAATCAATTCGACTCATTATCAAAAGGCGAAGTTCTCTCTGTTGATGATTCTGCCCAAATTTTAATTGGACACCGCACCTTCAGAGTCGGAGAATTCGCAGAAGCCATCAGAACCCAATTGGAATATGGGTTAGGTGGATGGACAGAAGAAAAAGATGGTTGGTTTAGCGAACAAGGCATCTCTTGTGAGGTGCTGAGATTTGGTTCTAACGGCTGGCAAAAAGGAAAAGTGAGATTTACTCTGGAATTTTCTCCTGAAGATTCAGATGCACCACAGCAACCAGCTACGAGAGCGAGCCAGCCAGTACAAGTACAGGCACCGCCACCAGCAGCCATCGAAGAGGATGAGCTAGTCGCAGCACCGACAGCCTTTATTTATGAAGAAGAGGTCATCTTGGTAGAGGGGCCATTCGCAGAAGATGAGCTGGATTTGTCAGGCACACCAGTTTTCGCTGAAGATGAGCTGGAATTAGCGGAGACACCAGTTTTCGATGAAAATGAGCTGGATATGACAATTTCACCAGTTTTCGATGAGAATGAACTGGATTTGTCAGGGACACCTGTTTTTGATGAAAATGAGCTGGATATGACAATTTCACCAGTTTTCGATGAGAATGAACTGGATTTGTCAGGGATGACAGGAATGCAGGACGATGAGCTGGACTTTGCAGAATTATCCCAAAACAATGAGACGGAAGACAACGCAGCCGACTCGCTACTTGACGATGTGTGGCAAGACATGAACCAGGGTAATTGGCAAAATCAATAACTAACATTGTTTATAGCAATTCATAGGGACATGGCAATACCATGTCTCTACCAAGGTGGCGATAACGTCACCGCGATATATTCCACCTAACCCTTGAAACGCTATAACTGGATGTGAAGCGATCGCATAAGCGAAAGTAGCCTTAGACTTCAGTCTGAGGCTACACAAATTTTTGAGAAGCGATCGCGAAATTTATGTCTTGTCTATTCTCATTCCCAACGAGGATAAAGCAGGCTATAAGCTGGCAGTGCGATACTTTGAAGATATAGTTACCAACACATCTGTTGTTTATGGAGCCATACTCTTTACCCACAGAGCTGATTTTGACGCATCCACGTCAGTCTCTCGGCAACCTCGATCTAGATTGGACACCGCAACCGGGTAATTATCTAGATGTAGCAGGTAAAACTTACGCTGTTTTAGAACGTCGCCACCGCTACCAGTACAAGGCGGGACGCTATCGATTACATAAAATCGCGCTTTACGTGCAGTCAGCGCAACGTCCGACAGAGAAAAGCTTTGTTAAGGGACGCTGGGTAATTGGGGATGCCAGATGCCGCTTTAATGCTCACTCAGAACTAATTCGCTGTGCGGTTAATCCAGAGGGGCCATGCGATCGCTGTCGTTCATTTGAAAGTGCTGAGTGCTAAGTGGGAAAGAGTAAGAAGTTATTTACTCATAACTCAAAACTCTCCAAAACTTCCCCTACCGCTAAACGAGTGCCATTGGCAAAGTCCCAACCAGACTGAGCGCGTTTTCCTGATAGCTGCACTTCCCGCAGTAGCAACAGTCCATCCCCGGTTTGAACAATGGGCCCCATTCCCTTGACAATATTCACCACTTCACCGGGATGAACTGAAAGGGAAGATAAGGCTTGGCACTCCTGCTGTAACGCCTCTAATTCTGGCAGCAATGACCCATAAGCCGAGCTAAGGGGAGCAGTAGCGATGATTTTGAGAGGATTACCCCGAAATCTCGCCACACAGTCCGGAAAAAATCCTCTGATTTGGTTGTGTAATGCGATCGCTTCTTTCGACCAATCGATATAATAATCCGGCTTTTTAATCAGCGGCGCATATGTCGCCTCAGAAGCATCTTGGGGGATTGGTTCAATTTCTTGATTCAGCTTCCGGAGAGTTTCCACTAACAAATCTGCTCCCACACCAGCCAACTTTTCTTGCAAATCTTGGGCATTGTCCAACAGCCGAATCGGAGTGGAAGCTTTCAAGAGCATAGCGCCAGTATCCATCCCCGCATCCATCAGCATCGTCGTGATTCCGGTTTCTATCTCGCCATGATAGAGACACCACTGGATCGGGGCAGCACCTCGATACTTCGGTAAAATCGAGCCGTGTACGTTGATGCAACCCAATGAAGGCATATCCAGAATTTGTTGGGAGAGAATCTGCCCGTAAGCAACAACCACAAACACATCTGCCCCCGTCTCCTGTAGCTGGGTCAGAGTTTCCTCGTCTTTTTTTATCCGCTGGGGTTGCCAAACTCTTAGCTGATGTGATAAAGCTACACTTTTTACTGGTGAAGGCATCATTTGATTGCCGCGTCCCCGCCGCTTATCCGGTTGCGTGACAACGCCCAAAACCTCAAATTCTGGATTGCTTAATAGCCTTTCTAAAGTCGGTACAGCAAACTGTGGGGTGCCAAAAAATATTACTTTCATTTAATTGGGGATTGGGAATTGGGAATTGTTAAGTAACTATGTAGAATTTATTACACAACCTTGCCTTACTACATAAAGCTGTCAATAGGATTTGATGCGTAATTTATTTCGCATATCCACTTGTAGCAATCCTAAATCATTCATGAACTCTTCCTTTTCTTCCTAAGTGCTAACGCCCAGGCTCCGCCAACGCAGTTAGTTAATCTTTATAACTCATTTATTATTGATATAATTCCTTACTGAACAACTTACTAATGATATCAAATCCGTGGAACTGCCCATAATAAAAAAACCTCTAGAGAGAGTTTGGCGGAACCCAATGTCGCCCATTTCCTAATAGAAGGGAAGTTTCCTTACAATGATAGATAATTGTCCAGACATAATATAACTAATGGTTAATAACTATTAATTCAATTCGGCGGTTGCGCTGTCGGTTGATATCGCTATCATTAATTACCAAGGGAAAAGTTTCGCCATAGCCAATAACAACCATACGGTATTGCTTACCCAAAGCGGTAGATAAATACTGTTCAACTGTTCTAGCGAGTAAAAAGGATTTTTCGGTATTATCTTTGGCTTCCCCAGCGTCATCAGTGTGGGCAGCAATATGAATTGTGGCATCTTGGTAATTACGCAAATCAGCGATCGCTGCGTCCAAAATCACGGGTGCCTCTGGGAGCAAAACCCTTTCATTATCTTTAAATAAACTATCGCTGGGCAGTGTTACTTTCACGGCATCCAATGACAATTCAGACGCAGAGGTATTGGGAAGGCTTTTGCCTTGAATTTGCCCTTCGATGGCAGCTAATCGCGCTTCTAGGGGAACGTTGGCGCGATCGCTACCAAGTTGAGTTTCCAGGCTGCTAGTGCGATCGCGTATTCCCTGTAAATCAAGCTGCAACTGTTGTAACTCAGATTGTAGTTGTTGCCTTTGCTCTATACTGAGCTGTGACGGTATCATCCTAACAGCACTTGATGGCTGCGGCTGTTTGAGGCGTAGCACTCTGACCACCAGAGGCACTTCTGCATTTAAGTCAGGAAATAACGTGGCGACAACAATACCAAAAAGCCCAGCCAAACCACCTCCAACCAAGAGTAGCAGCAGCCGCCACCCTAAAGCCTGTATAAATCGACCCTTGCCCCTAGATTGGCGAGGGGAAGTATTAGCCTTAGCAAATGTTGCGTCTTCTGTCACCCGTTTTTCCCACTTTCTTCCACAACAGAGTAGCACTCGCTAATGTCAACGAGGTTATTCTTTTATGCTGATGCGTATCTTTTCCGCCTCCCTGTTTGTGCTGCATGACCCCGGAAGCGAGATTTAAGGTCAGATAATAAATTTTTTAAAATCTTTTGTCATTTATGCCAGGTTTTATGACATATACATATACGTATAGGGACGCTGCACTGTTCCTTAGGCGTTGCTCTTCACACAAGAAACGCTGTTTAGCAACAAACCCCTAATCGATGTTGAAACGCCTCCTCCGCTCAGTATGGTTTTGCCCCGAACCATACCTTCCTCTCTTAGCGGCTGCGCTGCTGATGGCTCCTAGCTCATTTGCCTTGGCTAGCACAGCTGCGTCTACAATCGCACGTCCCTCACCTATGCAATATCCCCAGTCGTCAAAGGAAGTTCGTGAAGCTGCCCCCGAAATGACTCCCCAAATAGCTCAACTTGGGGTGCAGATCGATCCCCTCGATAGTCCTCATCCCATCCCTTGGAATTGGGTATTGACAACCCATACGGAAGTCAGCACCAAGGCGGGTTCTGGTGTGCGCTACTATCGCAGTCCGTCCTTAGTTTCTCCGGATGGTCAGTACGCAGCCTACAGTCGGATTAAGATGGAGGTGCAGCCGGATTTATTCCGCTCCCGCGTTACGAGTGTGATGTTTTTGGAAAATTTGCGGACAGGGGACTTAAGGACAATCTCAGCATCTTCTCCCTTGGCTGACAATCCTTTTGTCAGTAACGAAGAAGCCGATATGCCAGGGATAATCGCCATTTTGATCCCCGTTTCTTGGTCTAAAGAAGGCGATCGCATCCTAGCACGGCAATTTGAAGGTCTGTTTAGCACCTCTGATGCTTCTGACTACGCCGTTGTGTGGGATCGTAAGCAAAATCGCACTACCACAATTGCGCCAAATAGGAATGATTACAGTAACGCTATCCTGTTAGGTTGGAGTCGCACCAATCCCGACCAAGTTCTCTTTCGCGCTGGCGAATTGGGCGAGGAAAACTGGCCTTTATGGGCTGTTGATCTCGATGGTCAAACCCTAGCCGCCATCGAAGATCAACCTTTGGTGTTTGGTCAAACAATTACCCATTCTTGGGCAGGGCCGCAAGCTCATTACTAATGTTTGGAATTTTGAGTTTTGAATTAGCTTTTAATTCAAAACTCAAAACTTTTATGTTTTTACTTAGTTAGATATTTTTATAAATTATTTTTATTAATAAATAAATTGCGGAAAACAAAACGACCAAAAAAGGTATTATTAATTATTTTTTTGCTTCTGAGTCTATTAATTGGTACTTTAGGAGGATATATTTATTATACCCTAAAAAATAATTCTGCTAAACCTAATATATCTAATTATGAAATATATATCAAAAGTCCATTCAATCAACCAAATTATTATCCGGCAAATCAAAGGATTTCATCAATTTATCAACCCGTTAGTTCGTGGACGGGAAGACTTATATTGCCATCGAAAGAACAGCGACAAAAAGACGATTCGGTACTTTTTGAAGTACAAAACGCTGATTCCACTCATCAAAATTTAATTGGAAAGATTGTCAATTTAAAGTGGAGTGGCGACCCAGAGGTGCAAGAATTTGTTAAAACTGTAACGCAAGATGTAAGTTTTAACCAGACAACTGAAGATAGTAAAAAATCAGGAAATTTGCATCCCGATAGATTGAACAATTGGCAAAGGGTTGGCCCTTTAGAGTCACTGGCGGGGGCAAACCCTCAAGATAATATCATCGTGGAATTACAAAATCCTGTTGTTGTATCCAACGCCAACGACGAACGCCAATCTTTGATTATTACCAAGGAACCCGTGCAAGTCGTGGGTCGAGTTTATGGCTTGGTTAGTATTATTAAAAGAGCAGAAAAGAACAAAGATAAGTTTGTTGTTCGTCACTTTAATAAAACATCACAACAATTCGATGGCACCAGAGAAACTATCCGCATTCCTCAAGTGCCACCTGACCGCAATGGGATTACCAGATCGACGAATCGCGGGCTGGAAAAATCTCCTTTTAATTCAACAGGTTGGTATATTTATGGTGCAAAAGATGCGGATGGTGTCTTTGTGACACAAGCAATTGAACCCCGCGCCCTGATGCGACTCCAAGCGGATGAAGTTTATGTAAATCAGAGGGCAATTGCCTATATTAATAAGATTTGGAAAGGTACGAAAAGGCAAAAGGGAACTGCAAAAATTATTTTACTAGAACCAAAGAAGCAACCAATTACTCCCCAATCTTTAATAGATACTCCTTGGCGCGAGGGAGATAAGGCAATTGTGATTCATACTTATGGGGGGATAGGTGGGAAAAAAGCTGAACCAGCACCTTTGGGTTTGGTTACGGGACACTTCGCTTATGGTATTGCTAAAGTAGTGCGCGATCGCATAACTTCAGAGTTACGCTTCGACATCGAATATCAGCAAATTTATGCCCATAATCCTGATGGCATCGTTGCTGGCGCAATTAAATGGTCTAGCTACATGGGAGATTTACAGCGGGGTTGGCTAGGGAATCGACCAGTTTCCGACATCATTGTTAAATTCGATGCTGTCACCCAAGATTATGATTTTGATGGCATCAAACTGTCACCAATGGATGAATTTTTGCGGCAGTTAAACATCATGATGGCACGCTATCGAATTGGTGATGGTACTGGCGGATCGGTAGTCACACCAGCAACTTCTTGCGTACAAGATGCAAATCAGGCGCTTTTTGTGACAATTAAGCAAGTAGAGGAAGAAGTTAAGTCTAATCCCCGCATTCAAGAATGGTTACGCCGTCATCCCCAAGACACCCAAACTCTGAGATTTAAACAGTTAGTAAAATTGGGCCGCAGCCTTGAAAAACAATTAGCACCCTTGGGGATTATCCGATCAGACTGGGAGAAAAACGCTGAAAATTTAGCAGGAATTCGGGCAACAGACGGCACCCTTACCACCATCTTCAAGGCGCTGACAACTTGGCGCACAATGTTACCGCGACGAGCGCATGATGAAATTGCTACTATATTGTTAAAAAATGGTGCCACATTGTGGGTAATTCGTACTAATCAGGTGGGAGGATTTAATCCAGATATTGCGCCTGTTGCCCCAACAGCAATTTTGGGTCATCGCACAAATTGAAAGAATTGTGGGTTATGAATTGCAAAGCGTTAAGTAAACCCTATTGATTCCTAACTCCTCACTCCTTAGTTTCCCCACGCTCTTTTTCTAATAAAGCCTTGCGTGGATCGCTGCGGCGACGATAATACCATGTGGCACCCCCAACCAGCATCGCCGCTAACAGCAACGCCCCGATTAGAGGCAAAAAATCACCCGTTCTCAACGCTCGCAAACCATAACTGCCCAACATTACAAACGGCAGCACTCCCGGAACTGTTCCCAGAATTGTTCCCAGAAGGTAGTCCCGAAAGCGGACTGACGTTAAACCAGCGGCAAAATTGACTAAGCCGTAGGGAATAATTGGCTGTAGCCGAACGGCAAACATATAGAACAATCCCCCCTGAATCATCTCCGCATCGATGGCAGCTAAGCGCCCAGCCAGCTTTCGGGCAACAAATTCGCGTCCGACCGTGCGCGTAAAGGCAAAAGCCACTACAGCGGCAATCACAGCGGCAATAGTCGTCCAAAGCGTCCCCAGCCAAGGGCCAAAAATTGCGCCACTGGTGAGATTGAGTGCTGTTGAAGGCAATATTAACAGCGTTGCCACGGTATACAGGGCGATATAAATAATTGGTGCCCAGATGCCAGCTTTATTCAGGCTTGCCTGAAGTTGTGCGGGATCGATGCCTCCCAGCAGATATACTGCGATCGCAGTCACAATAATGCAGACGAAAGTAAGTAGGAAAATGCCGCTTTTAAAATTCAACATTTAGGGATTGGGGATTGGGGATTGGGAAAAACTTAGAAATTAGAATTTATTAATTCACAACTTTTACCTCTTAGCTATTCCCTATTACCAATTCCCTAATCCCTATTACCAATCCCCTCTTCCCCATTATTTTTAAAGCCATAAGCGTCTCGCACTAAATAAAGCGGTCGTCCTTTGACTTCTTCGTAGACACGACTAAGATACTCGCCAATGATACCCAGCGTTACTAGCTGAATGCCTCCCAGAAATAGAATCGCTACCATTATCGAGGCATAACCAGGAAGATCGACCCCATAGAGCAAAGTCCGATAAATTAAAAAAGTGGCGTAGAGAAATGACAGTAGGGAGATGGTAACGCCTACGTAACTCCAAACTTTCAAGGGGAGAAAGCTAAAAGAGGTAATACCATCAATGGCAAAGTTCCACAAACGCCAATAGTTCCAGGTAGTAGTTCCTTTGTAACGTTGGGGACGGTCAAAAAGTACGGATGTTTGCTTAAAACCTACCCAGGCAAATAATCCTTTCATAAACCGGGTGCGTTCTGGCATTTGCTTGATGGCTTCAACCACACGCCGATCTAGCAAGCGAAAGTCTCCGGTATTGCGGGGGATGGGAACGCGGCTCATTTTACCAATTATTTTGTAGAAAGCGTTGGCTGTCATTTGCTTCAGCCAGCTTTCTTCTCCACGCGATCGCCTGGTCGCATAAACTACATCATAGCCTTCGCGCCATTTTTCCACGAGTTCTTTAATTAACTCTGGCGGATCTTGCAGGTCGGCATCAATCGGCACCACGGCGGCACCAGTAGCATAGTCGAGTCCGGCGCTGAGAGCAACTTCTTTGCCGAAGTTGCGGGACAAGTTGACTACTTTAATAACTGGATTACGATGATGATGTTCAATTAGACACTTCAAGGTATTATCCTTACTGCCATCATTGACGCAAACTATCTCATAGCTAGTGTCCAAGGTTTCCAGCACAGATAGCAGTCGTTCAAACAAATAGTCAATATTTAGCTCCTCGTTGTAAACAGGAACTATTACAGAGAGTTCTACAGAGTTTATATCTGAGGACATATAAAAAAACACGACAAGTTAAGATATGTTAAGTTTCATCTAGCTGAGCTAAATAACCTAAATTCTCCTTTTTCCAGTAGGATGCTCGCGCTAGGATTTATATACCGCTGCGGCGCTGGCCGCTGTTCGATGTGGCTTTAAGGAGCGCGATCGCGATCAAGCGTGTAGTTACGCATCCTATAATCTGGAAGGCTGAAAATTCGGGTATGCCGAAGTTTTATCGCCAATCCTGTCCACCAGACAACGGGGAAATTACCAAAATCCAGACGCTGTTAACTTTGCTCTACGCGAATATACGGCCTTGTGGAGCTTAGAGCCAAATGTTAATTTCTGTCTCGGCTTATAAAAACAAAAAATTATTTACCTTGGCGACACGACTTACCTGAATAAAGATTATCATTTTGCTTTAAGCTGTCCTGGAATCTCATGAATCGAGTTCGCTCCTCCCACACACTCGATTTGGTGGAGTTTCATGGCGAATTGGTCTGTTACACAACCTCACTTCCTTTTGCCCGTCCCCTTGGGTGCATTGCAAATTCCTGAAGCCCAAACAGCTTCTAAGAATACAAGCACTAGCCTGATTCGTTTATCTCTAGTGATTCCTACTTATAACGAAGGTGAAAACATTGAGTACATAATTCAGTTATTGAGCCTACTGCTGGATGCAGTTCTCCCTAATGCCTACGAACTGATCGTCGTCGATGATGATAGCCCAGACCTTACCTGGAAAGTTGCCCTGTCACTCGTCAGCAAATATCCCCAACTACGGGTGATGCGGCGAGTCGAGGAACGGGGACTTTCTACTGCCGTGATTCGCGGTTGGCAGGTAGCGAGGGGAGAAGTGTTAGGCGTGATTGATGGCGATCTCCAGCATCCTCCAGAGTTGTTATTGCAGCTGTGGGGCAAAATGCAGCGCGGAGCAGATTTGGCAGTTGCCAGTCGCCATGTGGAAAACGGCGGCGTAAGCGATTGGAGTATTGTGCGGCGGTTTTTGTCCCGTGGGGCGCAGTTAATTGGGTTAATGGTGCTGCCTGGGGTGGTTGGTCGCGTTTCTGACCCGATGAGTGGATACTTTTTAGTGCGCCACGACTGTCTTGCTGGCAAAATGCTCAATCCGCTAGGTTACAAGATTTTGATTGAGGTGCTGGGCCGAGGAAATATCAGTTGGATTGCCGAGGTAGGCTACGTGTTTCAAGAGCGGCAGGAGGGGATGAGCAAGGTAACTTGGAAACAATACGTGGAGTATTTGCGACATCTGCTGAAGTTACGTCTTTCCCTCTGGCCTGTGGGTCGGTTTATTCGCTTTGGTGCGGTGGGTTTAAGCGGGGTGTTTGTCCATATGGCAGTGTTTTATCTGTTGCGTAGCGAGTTGGAATGGGGATTGACTCGCAGTGCAGTTATTGCTGCTGAAGTGGCAATTATCAATAATTTCTTGTGGAATGACCGTTGGACGTTTGGGGATATCAGCAGTCAGCAAAAGGGCTGGAGCAAGCGCTTTAAAAGGTTGTTGAAATTTAATATTATCTGTTTGGCAGGGCTGGTGTTGAATGTGACGATTCTAAATTTGCTGTTTAATTTGTTGGGAATCAACGAATATATAGCGAATCTGATTGCGATCGCTACTGTCACATTCTGGAATTTCTGGATTAACCTCAAACTTAGCTGGCGGGTGACGGAAGTCAAGTAGTTACGAGTTAGGAGTTGGGAGTTAGGAATTAAGAATTAGGAAATATAAATTATGAGTTCTAACTCAAAACTCAAAATTCAAAACTCAAAATTCCCACTCCTGCTGCTAGTGGTGTGGATAGGAATTGGAACTGGCTTGCGCTTGATGAATCTGGCTCTTAAGTCGCCTTGGACTGATGAGTTTTCTACGCTCACTTTTAGTCTGGGCAATAGTTTTACGGGCGTTCCTCTAGATCAAGCGATCGCTCTCGATACTCTTCTGCAACCGCTTATACCTAGCCCAGCAGCAGGTATAGGCGATGTAATTCATCACTTACTTACTGAGAGTAACCATCCGCCACTCTACTTTGTCTTAACTCACCTGTGGCTACAACTGTTTCCTCCTCCCGTCAACGGAGAGATCGAAGGATTGGTTTCTTTGTGGGGAGCGCGATCGCTTGCTGCGCTTCTGGGTGTAGCCTCCATTCCCGCTGTCTACGCACTGGCACGGTTTGCTTTTCGCTCCCAGTTAGTCGGGCAAATGGCGGCGGCAATGATGGCGGTTTCTCCCTACGGCATCTTCCTGGCGCAGGAAGCTCGTCATTACACTCTGGCAATGTTATGGGTGATTGCTTCTTTGGGGGGCTTGGTGGTCGCTGTAAGGCACATTCAGCGTCAGAAACCACTGCCAATCTGGTTGGTGCTGGTTTGGGTAGGGGTGAATACTTTGGGTATTGCTAGTCATTATTTCTTCGCTCTTACCTTGTGTGCGGAAGCTGTGGCGTTAATTGCCATAGTTTGGGGAGGAATGAACCGCATTAGCGTTAGCGAAGCCATGCGCGTTAGGGCTTTAGGCGCGAAGAACGCAAAGGAAACAGAGGAAGAAGAAACAGATGCAGTTGAGAATGTGAAACAAGCTTCCCTTGAGAAAGGGGATCTGTTTACTCCTCGGTTTCTACTTCCATTGGTTGCGGTTGCTGCGGGTACGCTGGCAGGAGGATTAGTTTGGGTGCCAGTATTTTTGCAGAACAGTTATGGAGGTAAGCTTACTGAATGGATTCAAGGCGATCGCGTCGGTCTTGCTTGGTTGAGTCCAGTGTTTCAGGCGATCGCCGCTTGGATAACTATGATATCTCTGCTACCAGTGGAGGCAAGTCAGTTACCTTTAGTAATTGCTTCTGTGGTGGTGATGGTGATTTTCTTTTTCTGGGCGCTACCGATACTATATCGCGGTCTAAAAGTCCAGCGGCAGCGCCATCAAAATACTTGGTTATTTGAGGTTTTCGTCTGGAGTGCGATCGCGTTGTTTTTCGTCTTTACCTATTTTCTCGGTATCGATCTCACGCGGGGCGCACGGTATAACTTTGTCTATTTTCCGGCTGTAATAGTGGTAGTGGGAGCTAGTCTTGCCGCTTGTTGGGAAAATAAAGGGAAAACAGCCGTTGTTCTAATTTGGCTGATGGGACTTTTGAGCGGAATAACAGTAGTCAGTAATTTAGGCTATCAAAAATATTATCGTCCCGACCTTTTAGCCCCAATAATTCAACAAAATTCTCAAGCGCCCGTGCTCATTGCCACCACCCGCAAAACCCACGTACAAAATGGAGAAATGATGGGAATAGCTTGGGAATTTAAACGTCAAGGTTTGCCACAAAATCCCCAATTTCTCCTAGCCCATCAAGACAAAAATCCCAAAACCTCAACAATTGCCTTGCAAAAAACTTTAGCTACTTTGCCGCGACCCCTAGATTTGTGGCTAGTAAATTTCCACGCGCCAATAGAATTAAACGGATGCGTTCAAAACCCTTTATCTTCTCTCGCAGTAGATGGCTACGACTACAAACTGTATCGCTGCGAAAAATAAAAAGAGTTTTGGGTTTCGTTACTAACTTCTTCCTTCTACTTCTTCCTTCGCGCTCTTTGCGTATAGAACCCATTTGACATCTTTTACTATCTTGAAGTACAGTTACCGCAAAAGCCGTATCCAGCAGTCATGCCGTACTCTAGCAGCCTAACAGACGAAGAGTGGGAAATCCTT
>NZ_JACJOY010000110.1:0-10190 GCF_014695815.1 Trichocoleus sp. FACHB-6 | reverse complement strand
ACACCTGGGCTGATGTAATCAACCGCGCCAACCTGGGTATGGAAGTAATGCACGAGCGTAACGCTCACAACTTCCCTCTCGACTTGGCAGCAGGTGAGTCCACCCCAGTTGCTTTGGTTGCTCCTAGCATCAATGGTTAATCGCTAGTTTTTCTAGCTAAAAAAGCGCTCCAAGAGGGGCGCTTTTTTTTTGGTAAAGTTATCCAAAGTAGGCTGGCGTTGCTTCACGTAGTGCCTACAGGAATGCCATCATAGTTATAGACAAATACATACTAGGAGAATAGACAACGTATACGCGACCCTTAGCTCGTCTGATCGAGCAACTACAACGTTTGCCTGGAGTTGGCCCCAAAACGGCTCAACGATTAGCCCTACATATTTTAAAGCGATCGCCCGAAGAAGTAGAAGCACTAGCTCAAGCTTTAATTGAGGCGAAAAAGCAAGTTGGTTTATGTAAGGTGTGCTTTCACCTTTCAGCTGAACCTGTCTGTGAGATTTGCCGCAATTCCAATCGCGACAACAGCACTCTTTGTGTGGTAGAAGATTCCCGCGATGTGATAGCGCTGGAAAAAACCCGCGAGTATCGGGGTAAGTATCACGTCCTCGGAGGTGTCATTTCCCCAATGGATGGCATTGGCCCCGACCAGCTGCATATCCAACCCCTGGTGCGGCGAGTCAGTCAGCAAAAAATTAAAGAAGTGATTCTGGCAATTAGTCCGAGTGTAGAAGGTGAGACAACGACGCTGTATGTCGGTCAGCTGCTAAAGCCATTTACGCGAGTAACCCGGATTGCCTTTGGTTTACCAATGGGGGGAGATTTAGAGTACGCCGATGAGGTGACGTTAGCACGAGCCTTGGAAGGAAGGCGAGAGCTAGATTAGTTGTAATTCTCATAAAGGGGTGGACAATATTGCTCCACCCCTTCAAAGAAGGAAACGTACTCTCATTGAGGCTCCCTTCTTACTTTGAAGCTTTATTAAGAGGCACCTGTGTTCAGAGCGTTTCCAGGCTCAGCCTGGAAACTAGGCAAATTCTGCCCAATCCCTAATTCAGCTCTCCACTCAGACAAAGGCTTATCCCAGTTTTCCTCCCACTTCTGAGCCAGGAAAGGTTTTGCATTCATCCCCATCCTATATCCCTGAGAAATATGGTCTAACACCCTGTTCAAATGTTCTGGAGACTTGATCAGCGTACTCAATAACCCTCCGGCTGTTAGTACCACTGACATAGTTCTGCGTGTCTGAGCCACATAGAATGCCTGTAAACCCAGTTCTCCGGCTACGTCAGTGCTAAAACCTGTAACTATATGCCAAATATCATGAGTCTGCCGGATGCGGAAAAGAAGGTAGCTGATATCATCCTCAACTTTTATCTTGCGGTAAAATTCTGGATCGAAACCTGCCTCCTTCATGTGAGAGGCATACTCATATCCCAGAGAACCTTCGGGACATTTTAGCAGCGCCTCCAGGTCTGGAGTTGGAGCAACGTAACGCTCTTGGATGATGCGCTCTACATCAGGGTTAAATTTTACATAATCCAGTGCCAGCTTAGTAGCATCTGTGTGCCGCAGTCCATCTTCGATATCGTAAACCGAGTCCGTTTGGTTGGGATCTTTGAGTAGAGAAACAACGCCTTTCAAAGTAGAAAAGAAATCAAGGTTTAAGCGTCGCCGTTCTCGTGACAACATACAATTCATCCTATAATCTTTGCTCAATCTTAGCCGTAGTTTTTTGTTAGTGGCATCCCCCTCCTATACCATTTTGGATGCAAGGATTTTGAATTGTGAAAGCCTTAATAACGTAGGTTGAGTGCTAGTAGGTTGGGTTGAGGTACGAAACCCAACATCTAGTCAATCGATTTTTGATGCCAGGATTTTGCGGAGGTTGGAGTTTCCGAAAGTTTGATGATTTTGGATTGACTTAGGAAGTGGTTGGGTTTCACTATCGTTGAACCCAACCTACTAGCACCTTGTGTTTTTTGCGGTTCATGTGATTTGTAGAGATGTTGCATACGTCTCTACAAATCAAATAAATTGCTGCTTTTAATGCAACTTCTGCTTGACGAAAGCCATAA
Source organism: Trichocoleus sp. FACHB-6 (assembly GCF_014695815.1). Lineage (NCBI taxonomy): Bacteria > Bacillati > Cyanobacteriota > Cyanophyceae > Leptolyngbyales > Trichocoleusaceae > Trichocoleus > Trichocoleus sp. FACHB-6. The sequence continues at coordinate 8,118 of NZ_JACJOY010000110.1, read as the reverse complement.
GCTGAGCCAATTGTTTCTTCAACCCAGGAATCTCAGCTACTTGTTGCTTCAATCCATTAATCTCAGCCTGCATGGTGGCAATTTTTTCATTTAAAACGTGAAGTTGAACGCCTGCACTTGAGTCAGCGACTACTGCTGTCTGGGAAGAAGCCGTTCCAACGCTGGGTCGTACTCGTCTGGCTTTAGCCATTGCTGACTTGATGGCATCAGTTAATTGCTTGTTATTAAAGGGCTTTTCCAGAAATTCAAAATACTCAAAAGGTTCTGAAAGTTTCTCTTTCACCTCTTCTTTACGTCCAGACATTACCACTAAAGGAATTGTCTGTAATTCAGGCTGAGATTGCAGTTGCTGAAAAACTTCCCAACCGCCCAAGCGAGGCATTATCCAATCCAACAGTATCAAGTTTGGACTCTCTTGCCGAATTAAATTGAGTCCTTCTTCGCCATCTTTTGCTTCTAAAACTTCAAATTTGCCCTGAGGCAACATTTCTGGAATTTGACTCCGAATGACCTTGGCATCATCAATTATCAAGATTTTTTGAGTTGCCGCACTCGCTGGAGCTTTTTGGGCAGGCGGGGAAGCAGTTTGCCTTCGAGGCAATTTTGCTTTCGCCATTGCAGATTTCATCGCCTGAATCAGCGTCTTTTGCTGAAGCGGCTTTTCCACAAATTCAAAATACTCAAACGGTTCCGGAATTTTCTGTGTAACTTCTTCTTTGCGCCCTGACATTAACACCAAGGGAATTTTCTGGAGTTCCGGGGAAACTTGAATCTGTTGAAAAACTTCCCAGCCACTTTGTTTGGATGCTAGGAAATTCAGCACGATTAAATTCGGGCGTTCTTGGCGGATTAAATTGAGTCCTTCTTGAGTATCTTTTGCTTCTAAAACTTCAAAATTGCTTTTGGGTAATATTTCTCTGACTGCACTTTGGCTTGTGGGACTGTCATCGATAACCAGGACTTTGTTACTTGGCATAACTGACTCCTAGAAGTTGTGACTGAGGGCATTAAATGGTCTTATGTTGTTTTGCTCAACCGTAAGACTGCCCCCAATATAAGTTAGTTTAGCCAGAGATGAATTGGGATATCTCACGGGCAAGACGTATTGCCTAAATAGTAACTGCTACTTCAGCTTTTGTTGGATGAAAGCCATAATTTGAGCTAGCTTTTTCTTCAAGCCGTCAACTTCAGCGGGTACCGCTGCCATCTGAGCCATCTGTTTTTTCAAGGTGTCAATCTCAGCTTGCATTTTGGCAATTCTGGCATTTAGCTGCTGAATTTCAGCGGTGCCAGTAGATGAGTCTGGGGGAACTGTTTCTTTTACTACTGGCTGCGGGGACGGCGCTACCGCGGGGCGGAGGCTAGCTTTACGCATCGCTGATTTGATGGCGGCAATCAGTTGCTTTTGGTCAAACGGCTTGGGGATAAATTCAAAATACTCGAAGGGTTCCGAAATTTTCTCGGTCACTTCTTCTTTACGACCGGACATCAAAACTAGAGGAATCTTCTGAAGTTCAGGCTTGTTTTGAACCTGCTGAAATACTTCCCAGCCGCTCATTTTAGGCAACAAAAAATCCAACATAATCAAGTTGGGATGTGCCTGGTGGATCAGATTCATGCCTTCCAGACCGTCTTTTGCTTCTAAAATCTCAAAGTTACCCGGCGGTAACATATCGCGTACTGTATTTCTAATCACTCTACTGTCATCAATAACCAGGATTTTGTGACTTGCCACGACCGAACTCCTTAGAGGGGATTTTTAAAAAAAACTACGCTTAGTTTGAGACGACTGCTGCTTGCTCTAGATTTAGAACAAAAGCGACTAGCTTCAAAAACCGGCATAGCGTTCATACGCATCAGGATGATTTGCAATGTGTAGCGCCTGGGTGTTAGAGCTACAGCCCTATGAAGTTGTATACGCGATCGCGGTAAACTAACGCTACCGCTATAGTAGGTAATTCCTGAGCGGGTGACGTGCAGGGATACAGTTTTTTGCTTGACATCCTCAACGTTTTACCATCTCGACATTAAGCCAAAAAGCCAGCTGAGTGCCTAAATTCTAGATTAATCTGGTCTGGTCTGAAAGGGCAAAAAATCAATGTGGAACAAGAGTTAGAGTTAAATGCTTTAAGATTTGTATCATGTGGATGCTTACTTTGGCTGTTAGCCCACCGGAAGATTCATGGATCTGCCTACCGAAACGGATAATGTAACCCAGTTTAATGTGCATGAGTGGCGGTCAGAAATTGAGGCACTACCGTCTTGGTTGCGCCGCCCCATTGGGAAAGCTAGCGAAATCTCAACGGTGCAACGAATTATTAAGCAGCGACAAATCCACACGATTTGTGAGGAGGGGCGCTGTCCGAACCGGGGAGAGTGTTATGCCCAGAAGACAGCAACTTTTTTGTTGATGGGGCAAACTTGTACCCGTGCTTGTGCTTTTTGTCAAGTGGAGAAGGGACACGCACCGATGCCGTTAGATCCAGAGGAACCGCAAAAGGTGGCGACTGCGGTGCAGTTGCTAGGTTTGCGCTATGTGGTGCTGACTTCGGTAGCTAGAGATGATTTGCCGGATGGGGGGGCTGGTTGGTTTGCGGCGACAATGGCGGCGGTGAGACAGATGAACCCGGAAACCTTAATTGAGGTGTTGACTCCAGATTTCTGGGGGGGTAAGGAGTCGGGGGAAAAACAACGCCAACGAGTCGCAACGGTAGTTTCGGCTCAACCTGTCTGTTATAACCACAATATTGAGACGGTGCGATCGCTTCAAGGACGGGTGCGACGAGGGGCGCAATATGAGCGATCGCTTGATGTCCTGCGTTATGTTAAAGAACTCGATCCGACAATTGCCACGAAATCCGGTTTGATGCTGGGACACGGGGAAACGGAAGCCGAAGTAATTGAAGCGATGGCAGATTTGCGGGCTGCGGGATGCGATCGCATTACTCTGGGGCAATATATGCGCCCCTCTCTAGAACATCTGCCAGTCCAGAAATACTGGACACCAGAGGAGTTTGAAAAATTCGGTGCGATCGCGCGCGAGATGGGCTTTGCTCATGTCCGTTCTGGCCCCTTGGTACGCAGTTCCTATCACGCAGGGGAATAGGGAAGAAGGAGAAAGGGGCAACGAGAAATATTTTCATCCTTTTTTAGTACAACTGCGAAAATGAAAATATTTCTATCGAGTCGTGCTAATGGGGACAGCTCTTTGGTATTTCTTTAGAATGTACCAAATTAGGAGATTATCCTGATGACAGCTCAAGCTAAGCAACCCAAAGGTTCTCTTACCAAAACCAGTAGTCCTCCCTATCCCTTCCGCACTATCGTTTTACTCATTCTCTTAGCAGGCAACTTCCTGGTTGCTGGAATCTATTTCCACATCATCAACCCATAGTTGATGCAAAAGGTGGCAACGGATGGGGTAACAGATGTAACGGATGGGTTAATTTATGGGACTCATAGTCAACCGATCCGCCACATCCGCTACAAAATCCACTGCCACCTTTATCCTTTTTTAAATCGTCCCTTTAAACAAGCCTTGGGGACGGAAGAGTAGAATCAAGACCATAATCATCAAGGCAACGCCTTGCTTGTATTCCGAACCAAGTAAGGGGACGCTGACTTCTTGGGCGATACCAATGACTAAAGCACCCGCGATCGCGCCGTAGGGATTGCCAATTCCGCCGAGAATCACTGACGCAAACATCGGCAAAATCAAAAACCAGCCCATATTGGGACGAACGCCTGTAATTAGCCCATACATGGCTCCCCCCAGCGCGGTAAAAATCCCGGTAATTACCCAAGTCCAAATTACTACGCGCTCAACGTTAATGCCTGAGACACGAGCCAGATCAATATCATCCGCTACAGCTCGCATCGCTTTACCGATTTTGGTGTTTTGCAGCAGAAAATGCAGCGCTAAAATTGCCAGCACCGCCATACCTACTACCAACACTCGGTAATAAGCTACTTTGATTCCAAAAATGTCTATAGCGCTTGCTACGGGCAAGTTGTAGCGCTGGTTGCTGCCTCCCCAAATGAAGATGATGCCGTTGCGGATAAACAAGGCAAGTCCAATGGAGATGATTATTAGGGTGGTGGAGGAGGCACGGCGATCGCGCATTGGTTTCCACAGCAGCTGTTCGCTTAGTAGCATTGCTCCGACTGTTCCCCCAGCCCCCAAAATCATCGAGAGCCAGATATTTACCCCACTGGTATTTGCTAACCAGGTGAGATAAGCTCCCAGTGTCATAAAATCGCCGTGAGCAAAGTTGGAGAGTCGCAAAATACCATAAGTCAGCGTTAGTCCGACTGCCGCGAGTGCAATGATGCTACCTACGGCAATTCCATTCACAATTAATTGTGCAGTTTGTGTGTCCATTGGGTTGACTCTCCAGTTAAGAGGAGAGTTCATAATAGAAATTGAAAGAGTAATCTTGGTTTTACCATGACACTAGAACTGAAAGTACCGAGTATGGCTTGTTCTGCCTGTGTAGAGACGATTTCCCAGGCAGTTACCGCAATTGATCCAAAAGCAAAGGTAGACGCTGACACCAAAACTAAGGTGGTGCAAGTGGAAACACAACAGCCAGAAACGAAAGTTAGGGAAGCGATCGCTAACGCTGGATATCCCGTCGCCTAGTGTGTTTTCGGGATCGGGCATTTTAACTCATCTCAATTGCGGGATTTTGCCGTTTGTATGAGTCAGATACTGGCGAGTTTAGAAAAAGCGGAAAAGCGATCGCTTTTCTGCTTTTTCCCCAAGTATGCGATCGCTTCTCAAAGTTTTGCCCCAGTGATAAATTTTCGACCCCGTTGCACAGCAGCAGCGACAGAATTAAAAGTGCTGCCTTCGCCAATTTTTTCTCCGACGGGATTAAAAACTTGGAAGCCATAGCCGCGACTATTGCTGAATACTATCAGCAGCCACCCCTCAAAGGTTTCGAGATAGTTCAGTGTTTGCTGATTCATTGTTATCTTGCTAGGAATATCTAACTTTAGGAGGATTATCCAGCTTACCCCTTGACTCTCCAGTGCGCTAGAAGGTTTACCTTAAAATCAGACAGCAGGAGATAGTTATGGAAACACACTCTCTTAACTTACAAGGAATGAGTTGTGCTGCTTGCGCTGGTGCGATAGAAAAAGCGATTCGCAATGTTCCGGGCGTGAGGGAGTGCAACGTTAACTTTGGCATGGAACAAGCTACCGTCAACTATGAGCCTCAAGCAACGAGTTTAGAGGAAATTCAGCAAGCTGTAGCTGATGCGGGTTATGCAGCCCAACCAGTTCAGGAATTGGGAACCGGAGTTGATGATACTGAGGTAGCAAGTCGCCGCCAGGAAAAGCAACAGCTGACGCGCAAAGTAATATTAGGTGCAGTCATTAGTATTGTGCTAGTGGTGGGTTCAATCCCAGCGATGACTGGGTTCCACGTTCCCTTGATTCCAGCATGGCTGCATAATCCTTGGGTGCAGCTGGTGTTGACGACACCAGTGCAGTTTTGGTGTGGCGAGTCTTTTTTCCGGGGCGCGTGGAAAGCTTTGAAGCGTCATGCTGCTGATATGAATACGCTGATTGCGCTGGGTACAGGTGCGGCGTATTTATATTCGCTGTTTGTTACTATTTTTCCGGGAGTCCTGGGGCTAAGTAAGGATGTATATTATGAAACAGCAGTAGTAGTAATAACCCTGGTTTTGCTGGGTCGGCTGCTGGAAAACCGCGCCAAGGGGCAAACTTCGGAAGCGATTCGCAAATTGATGGGTTTGCAAGCTAAAAGGGCGCGTCTGATTCGGGATGGGCAGGAAATTGATGTTCCCGTTGAGGCGGTGAAAGTTGGCGATGCGATCTTGGTGCGTCCCGGCGAACAAATCCCGGTTGATGGGGAAGTGATAGAAGGCACTTCCACCATTGATGAGGCGATGGTGACGGGTGAAAGCGTACCTGTGAAAAAACAGCCAGGAGATGAAGTTATTGGGGCAACGATTAATAGAACTGGCAGTTTTAAGTTTCGGGCGACGCGAGTTGGGCGCGATACAGTTTTGGCGCAAATTGTCAAGTTGGTGCAACAAGCTCAAGGTGCGAAAGCACCGATTCAAAGATTGGCGGATCAAGTGACGGGGTGGTTTGTGCCTGTGGTAATAGCGATCGCGATCGCTACCTTCATCATCTGGTTTAACATCACGGGCAATCTGTCAATGGCTTTAATTACCACCGTTGGCGTGTTAATTATTGCTTGTCCTTGCGCTTTGGGTTTAGCTACGCCTACTTCTGTGATGGTGGGAACCGGAAAAGGCGCAGAAAATGGCATCTTAATTAAAGGTGCTGACAGTCTGGAAGTAGCTCATAAAATCCAAACGATTGTGTTAGATAAAACTGGCACTCTTACGCAGGGAAAACCCACAGTTACAGACTATGTAACGATGTTGGGAACTGCTAACCAAAATGAACTAAAACTCCTACGGCTGGCGGCAGCAGTTGAACGCAATTCAGAACATCCTTTGGCTGAAGCTGTTGTTAAATATGCCCAGTCTCAGGAAGTGAGTTTCCCATTGCCAGAGGCAAAAAATTTTGAAGCGATCGCGGGTAGCGGTGTCCAAGGTATCGTATCAGACCGACTGGTGCAAATCGGCACGCAGCGATGGATGGATGAATTGGGAATTGAAACCCTACCTTTGCAAGGACAAAAAGTTGCTTGGGAATCTGCGGGTAAAACTGCCGTTTGGATTGCCGTAGATGGAGAAATGCAAGGGTTAATAGCAATTGCGGATGCCCTCAAACCATCTTCAGGGGTAGCTGTGAGAGCATTGCAAAAGTTAGGTTTAGAGGTAGTAATGCTCACCGGGGATAACCGCCAAACTGCGGAAGCGATCGCGCAAGAAGTTGGCATCACTCGTGTCTTTGCAGAAGTACGTCCAGATCAAAAAGCCGCAATTATCCAATCTCTTCAGGCAGAAAAACGTCGAAAAGCCAGAAACAAATTTACCCTCTCGAAAATCCAAAATTCAAAATCGATTGTGGCAATGGTGGGGGATGGAATCAATGATGCGCCAGCACTGGCACAAGCAGATGTGGGAATTGCGATTGGGACAGGAACCGATGTAGCGATCGCAGCCAGCGACATCACCTTAATTTCTGGCGACTTGCAAGGCATTGTAACTGCTATTAGTTTAAGTCGCGCCACCATGCAGAATATTCGCCAAAACCTGTTTTTTGCCTTTATCTACAACGTTGCTGGGATTCCCATCGCCGCTGGAATTTTGTTCCCAATTTTTGGCTGGTTACTTAACCCAATGATTGCTGGTGCAGCGATGGCTTTCAGTTCTGTTTCTGTCGTCACCAACGCTTTGCGTTTGCGGAACTTTCAGCCGCGAGTCAATTTCTAAATACAGGCGATGACAAATGGTTACTCAAAAAAAGCTACTGCGTCATTTTTGCAATTTAGGTTTGTTACTTTCAATTGCTTCAATAGCACCAGTAAAAGCCGTTCCACCTGAGACAGCAATGCCAACTAGCCAACGCCAAATTGAACAACCTTTTGAGGTGAAACTGGGAGTTACATTGGGCGGTCTGGCGCTAATAGGGTTAGAACTTTGGTGGTTTTTGTTAAGTAAAAGCCAAGGGCAACAGGCAACAGCCAATCAAGGTATTCAAGAACTCACAATTAAAGTTGATGGCGGTTACAATCCAGATCGGGTAGTAGTGAAAGCAGGTCAACCTGTTCGCCTTAACTTTTTCCGCGAAGATCCAAGTAGCTGCTTAGAGAAAGTTATTTTACCGGATTTCCACATCGCTAAAGACTTGGATTTATATCGAGTAACGCCTGTAGAATTTACCCCACAAAAGCCAGGAGAGTACCCTTTTACTTGTGGGATGAATATGGCTAGAGGTGTGGTGGAAGTAAAAGCATCAGCTGCAACAAATCAAAATGAGTAAAATTATGAAAAACAAAGTCCAAATTTACGGTGTTGTCGGGTTGCTGGTAGGGGGCGCGATCGCAGCTGCTGGGATAATCCCTCTTTTGTTACTAGGGGGAGAGGATAATCAGGAAGAGATTCAACTAGCAATAGGGAAACTGACAGGAGAAGCGCGAAAATCATTCATGAGGTGAATTAATTTCAA
>NZ_JACJOY010000011.1:0-28723 GCF_014695815.1 Trichocoleus sp. FACHB-6 | reverse complement strand
TGTGGGGTTGAAAAAGCCCAAGTGCGTTCTTCTCGTGCTCAACGCAATCACATTGGTTTGGCGATTCGAGCGTTTCTACGCCTGGAGATGCATTGGTTTAATACTGGCATTAGTTGGTATGAGTCCAAAGCCAGTATTGTTCGGGAGGCGGTGCGTTCCTACTTAGCGGCTCCTTGGCTGACTCTTGTACCAACTGCGTAACTCCTGTTGGTATTGCAAACAGAGTGAAGTGTGCCTTTTGCAGCCATTTGCACTAGCTCTCCCCGAATCAACTCGACGCGATCGCCCTCGTTGAGAAAACCCAATTCAATTAGGCGATGATACTCAGCTAATGTAAAACGTTTAGTTGCGGCCTGGGTCATAATGACTCAGCAGGAAACGATACTTTCATTTTCGCGTATGTTAGAAGGTTCCACGAAGCTGCAACTCATAGTCCTGGCGAGCGAAAATAAAGGAACCAAGGTTATATGTCCACCAATCCCGATGAAACTGCTGAAAATCAGACCAGGTAACGGTGGTTTCTGTAAGTGAGATACGAGCAAGCAGAAACCAGCACTCAAGGATGCCGCAAGTGCAACCAAGAATAGCGGTTTTCCCTCTGCATGAATCTTCAGGTTTCAGGATAAAACCTTCCTCGGCAATCCTGTAGGGTTCGTCAAGCAGATGTTTAGAAGGAAACATCACCATCTTAGGAGGGAGGTAGCTATAATCCCCGGCAATTAAATCCACTTTCCTGGTATCTTCACCACTTGTAATCCACTCGTTATATTCCTCTTGAGCAAAAGGTAACTCAACTTCTCGCACAAGTTCAATTAGAGATCGGTCAATTGATGCGGATTTCTCCACTTGGCAGAATTGCAAATTGATCGCGGGGAGTCATCGAGAAAAAAGCCTAGTAATAGTAGGTTGGGTTTCACTATTATTCAACTCAACGAATACGATCGCAACTACTGAAAATGATAAGACTTTTCAAGAGCGATCGCCTTCTGTAAAAGAGGCGCGATCGCATAGGTTAGAGCAAGCGATATCGCAGCCTCCACCTACTAAACTAATTTCTTAATATCCCCAAAAGCACGATAAAATCCGCCGCGAGAAGATTCGCGCACCTCTTCCACCAGATAACGCACACCTTCAGAGCGAATATCTTGAGGGAATTGTACTTTCCAACTAGGATTGTAACCAGGGGAAACAGTGCGAATTCTTAACTTCCCGCCTTCTTTGAAACATTCCACAATCACTCCCTGAGTGGCGTTCGATGTCGTTTCCAACGTATTAGAAGGAACGGCTGCGGCAACGGCGGTAGGTGCTTTAATGTTAATAGCCTGGGAAACTGTACCCGCTTGCGCCGCTTTGATTGCAGCTTCACTAGCGTCGATGCAAGCAAGAGAACCATCGGTGGTAACGATGTAGAGATGTTCATCTAAAAACTGCATGGAGAAAGCAGAACCGCAGCCAGTGGCTAGTTTCCAAAGACGCTCTCCTTGTTGACTAAAACAATAAATCGAGGAGCAATCGTCGCCTGCAAAGACATATTTACCTTCTTCAGCAGTCGCGCAAGAATAAACAGGCGCATCACATTGATATATTGTGCTAACTTCCCCTTTCTTAGTGAAGCAATAAACTTGATTCTCACTGGTACTAGCATATACAAATGCTTCTTCTTGCCAGCCAAACAGCACCCCGCCACGAGTCTTTTGATTCCAAATCTTCGTTCCATCTTCCCAGTCATACATGGTTACGCCCTTGCTGTGACCGTGATAGATACCAATCTCATCGCAGCGCACCATCCAGCCATACTCGCCACTACTTTTTTTAGTCCATTGAGACTCATCTTCGTGATTAATCGTTGTAACATTTCCAGTGTCATCAGAAACACCGAGAATGGCATCTTTGATATCCAGCCAGAAGATATTCACATTGGGGGCAATTTCATAAGCGACACGCGGAATTTTTCCGGTCAAATCGTATACTTTGCCATCATCGCACCCAGCATAAAGCCAGCCTTCATCAGCGACAATACACTTTACGCCGTCAGGAAGACGAAACTGATTTTGGACAATTCCCGTATGGCTGAGAGCAAAAATTTGACCCGCTTGATTGCCAAACCAACAGCGTGAGTTGTCAATAAAGATACCGAAAGCAGGGGAAGAAGAGGCGAATTTCCAAACTACAGGTGCTTGGTTTGCAGTTGAGCGATCGCTCTTTATTTCCCGTCGAGTCACGGGACGTTTACTTCGCACTCCCATAACTGCTTGTTCGTAACCTTTCTTCAGTTTCTCGTTAATCTTTTTGGTCGCCTCAGCTTTGGCTTTTTCCGGCGTTGGATAGGTTTTAACCTGAGTTTGTCCTAAGTCGCCAATGCGACCGTAACGAATCGATACTTCCGCACCGTTGACAATTACCTCATAAAATTTGTGAGAACTACTATCTGACTCAGATAGCTCTAAATAGGTTTTGTCTTCAGTCATTTTTCCTCACTTTATGTATATATTTATGTCTTCTATCTGAAATTGAATATGCAGATTATAACAAGTTACTTAGAGTTATAAAAACCTCTTTTTATGTTATCTTTAAGGTGTAGGGGAAAAGTTTAGGCAAGATGCCTGTTCCTCTCGTGACAAGAAAGCGCTACAAACGAAAAAATATTTCACAACTCGTTTAGGATTGCTATATTCACCTTACTAGCAGGGTGGATAACCTTTCTGCTGGTAAGGTGCATCCCAAGGCGCAAATCGCAGAAATAATTACAATTAAAGAATGCTAGAACTACACTCCCACACAACTTACTCAGACGGAACTCTCACTCCAAGCGAACTTGTTGAAGCGGCGGTGAATGCTGGAGTTTGCGCCCTCGCCATCACCGATCACGATACGATGAATGGCTGGGATGAGGCGTTTACGGCTGCTAAACCGCACAACCTGGAAATTGTCCCCGGACTTGAACTGAGTACCGTTCACAATGACTGCTCATTGCATATTTTAGGATTTTATCCTGATGCCCAGAAGCTTCGAGAACCTTTGCGCGATCGCATCGAAGGACGCAAACGCCGCTCTCAAGAGATGGTAGCGAAATTGGCAGAACTAGGCTACCCAATTGACTTACCCCAGTTAGGAGAAGGTATGGCACCAGGTCGTCCTCATATTGCCACTGCCCTCGTAAAAGCGGGTTATTTCCAATCGTCGCGGGAAGCTTTCGACATTCTGCTGGGCGATGACAAACCCGCTTACGTGCATTACGAGAAGTTCTCGATTGTTGAGGGTATTACTCTGTTACGTTCTTGCGGTGCAGTTCCAGTCTGGGCGCATCCTTACTTGTTCCGAGGCGGTAAAGTTGAACAAGTGCTGAAGGAATTGGTTGCAGCTGGTTTGATGGGCGTTGAAGTTTATCATCCCAACCACAGCCCAAAAGAAATTAATAATTTAAAGAAATTGTGCGATGAGTATGGTTTACTGATGACGGGTGGCAGTGATTATCATGGCCCCAATTCTGATTCTGTAAGTCCAGAACGTCACTCGCTTAATATGCTTCACGTACCTTTGGAGTTGCTGGCACCTATCAAACAAGCGGCTGAAAGTTTGCGTTAATCGTTAATAGTTAAGAAAAAGGCGAAATTGAACAATTCTTTTGCCTTTTACATAATTACCTTTTTATGGATTCTCCCATCCTTCAAGACTTTCTCAACGAGTTGCATCTCAAGTACAAGTCAATGCGTGACGGCGTATTGGCGAACTATATCCCAGAATTAGCGAAAGCAGACCCCGATTGGTTCGGCATTTGTATTGTTACTGTAGATGGTCAAATATATGAGGTAGGCGATTACGAACAATTATTCACCATCCAGTCGATTTCCAAGGCATTTGTGTATGGAATGGCATTGGAAGATCATGGACGCGATTACGTTTTGACGCGGGTTGGGGTGGAACCAACAGGGGATTCTTTCAACTCGATTGTGTTGGATGAATCGTCAAAGCGACCGTATAATCCGATGGTAAATGCAGGCGCGATCGCTACCACCAGTTTAATCAAAGGATCGGGGCCTACTGAACGTCTTGTGCGGATGCTGGATATGTTTCAGCGCTATGTGGGTCACAATCTTTTTATAGATATGCCCGTGTTCATGTCTGAACGCACTACTGGCCATCGTAACCGAGCAATGGCGCATCTCATGCTGAATTTTGGCATGATTGACGCAAAAATTGAAGAGGCGCTGGATTTGTATTTTCAGCAGTGTTCCTTGATGGTTAATTGTCGCGATTTGGCAGTAATGGCAGCGACTCTCGCCAATAATGGTATTAACCCGATTATTAAAGATCGTGCCGTTGATTCGCGCTATGTCAGAGATATTTTAACTGTCATGTACACTTGCGGAATGTACGACTTTGCCGGAGAATGGGCTTATACAGTCGGTCTTCCCGGAAAAAGTGGGGTGTCGGGTGGATTGCTTGTAGTTGTGCCGCAACAAATGGGAATTGGAATTTTCTCGCCTCCCCTGGACTCGCACGGTAGCAGTGTTAGGGGGATGCAAGTTTGTAAGGAATTGTCTGAACGGTTTGGGTTACACTTGTTTGACCTACAAACAGATAGATCGAAATTGCTTGAAACTTTGTGCAATCTAAGTCAGGCTGACTCGGATAGCAGCGTTGTACCTTAAAGTGCCGCTAGTGCTATTTCTTGCCTTTTCTATGAAAGAATGTAGAAAAGAAAGTAGGTTGGGCGCTTGGAACGCAAACCAACATTCAGTAGATGAAAGCGAGTCGTTGGATAACACTTGCGTACCGCTACACCCAAGCAAGCTACAACCCAACCTACGAATTACTACAAATTACTAGGCATTTATTTCATGCCTTTTGCCTTTAGCTGTTGGCTTCTTGTTGCACCCGGAAAAACTTTCTAAAAGGCTGTGGGACGAAAGCTTTGATAGATGCTGGTTTCAAAAACAGCCAACTTACAAAAAAGAAGGAAGCTGTAAACAACTGAGTAATATCTAATGCAGAAAGGTAGCCATCAGCGAAGGACGCAATACTTCTATCAGTGATTCCAAATAGCCAAGAGGATACACCGAAGATCCATAAACCACTTTTGAGGCTTCCTAAAAAATCATTAGCTTCCGTTGTTTGCGGATTATTCATAATTTCAGCCCTTTCCCTTTAAGGAACTTGTGTTGATGTGGTTATTCAAGGGCTTGAGGACTAATTCTTATTCCTTAAACTCCCTTTGTTGCTTCCCATGTTAAAAAATGTTTCATTTTCTTGCCATATGTCCAAAGAGGTAGTTGTAAAATACCAGAGATGTATCCTAAATGCAAGGAAAAAAGTATATAAAAATACGTAATGTGTCAGAAGCGTTCGGCTGCATAGGGTTTGGCAACCTTCAGACACAACAAGCCAAAGGAAAACAGCATCCTGGTAAAATGCTTTGAAAGACCTTATCCCGGCGTGTCGGTGAACTGATCCTGAATGGCGATCGCAATTGATTTTGGAACTAGCAACACCGTAATTGCTCGCTGGAACGCAGCAACCCAGCAGCCAGAAACCGTTAGCCTACCTGGTTTATCGGTAAAGTTTGAGCAGAATCCCCCGCTGATTCCCAGTTTGCTTTATGTTGAGAATGCAACACTATCAACGGTTGTGGTCGGGCAAGCAGTGCGCGATCGCGGTCTGGATCTGAACGCAGATCCCCGCTTTTTCCGCAACTTTAAGCGGGGAATTGGTGCTGATATCCAAGGCTTCATCCCAGAATTGGACGGGCAGATAATTACTTTTGAGCAAGTTGGGAAATTGTTTCTCCAACAAATTATTGAGAAGCTTGCAGAAAATAACTCCTCTCCAGCCCTCCCCAACAGTGGGGGGGGAGTAGAGTCGCTAGTGTTAACTGTGCCAGTAGACAGCTTTGAAGCTTACCGCAACTGGCTTTCAGCAGTATGCGATGATTTGCCAGTGGAACAGGTGCGGATGTTGGATGAACCCACAGCCGCAGCTTTGGGTTACGGAATGGTAGAAGGGGGCGTTTTGCTGGTGGTGGACTTCGGCGGCGGGACGCTGGATCTTTCCCTAGTGCGGTTGGATATTAAGGCAGATAAGAAGCCGTTGGGTTTTATCCTCAAGTGGGGTAAGAAACCTTTGAATGAATCAGCGCAGAAGGCAAAAACTGCCCGCGTGTTGGCGAAAGCTGGGCAAAATTTGGGGGGTTCGGATATTGACAATTGGGTGGTTGATTACTTTGCCAAAACTCAGAGGTTGAAGGCGACACCGCTAACGACGCGACTGGCGGAACGGTTAAAGATTCAACTGTCTAGTCAAACTCAAGCGAGTGAAGTGTATTTCAATGATGAAACATTTGAAAGCTACGAGCTAGAACTAGATCGTTCGCACTTTGAAACTATCCTCAAAGAACACCAATTTTTCGACCGTTTAGACGAGTCGATGACTCAAGTTTTGCAACAAGCGCGTCGCCAAGGTATCGAAGTTTCAGACATTGATGCAGTTTTATTAGTTGGCGGTACAGTGCAAATTCCGGCTGTGCAGACTTGGGTGCAACAATATTTTGATATTAGTAAAATTAAATGCGATCGCCCGTTTGAAGCGATCGCATCCGGCGCACTCCAGCTGAGTCTAGGTGTCGAACTGCAAGATTTTCTCTACCATAGTTACGGCATCCGCTACTGGGATCGGCGTAACAATCGCCACAACTGGCATAAACTAATTAACTCCGGACAAGCTTACCCGATGAGCGATCCGGTAGAACTACTCTTGGGTGCTTCGGTGGAAAACCAACCCAGCATTGAACTAATTATCGGCGAAATAGGAGCGGAAACTGGCGGTACAGAAGTATATTTTGAAGGCGATCGCTTCGTTACTCGCCGTCTTGGGGGTGATACATCAGTGCAACCCCTCAACGACAGAGAAGGGGCGCGTAGCATTGCCCAACTCGCACCGCCTGGTTATCCAGGGAGCGATCGCGTTAAACTCCAGTTTCAAGTAGATCGCGATCGCTTCCTCAGAATCACCGTCCAAGACCTGCTAACAAACCAAACTCTATTAGAAAATCAGTCTGTAGTTCAGCTAAGCTGACTTTCTCGTTCCGAGTCTCTGAGTTGAAAATCAATCGTTTGACCTCTCCCCAACCCGTCCCCTACAAGGGGAGGGGCTTCTGGCTCCCCTTCCCCGTATAAAACATTTATTCGGCTTCCCTCTCCTCTTAGGCTACGGTGTATACACATCTCTGTACAGAACCGAAATCCTGTTATAGGACAGCGCTAGAAGACTTGTGTATACACGGTAGCCTCTTAGGAGAGGGTTAAGGAGAGGTGGGAAGGGGTTGGGGGTAGGGAGTAGATAAGACTTTTCCCCAATCCCCAATCCCCATTACCGCTGCACAACCACCTTCGTCCCTACTGGTGCCCAGCTGTATAACCTTCTAGCTGCTCCTACCGGAAGATTGACGCAGCCGTGGCTGACAGGTCTGCCAAAACGATTGTGCCAGTAGGCTCCATGAATCGCATAGCCGCCAGAGTAGTACATTGCATGAGGTACATTCGGAACGTTGTAGTCTCTGCCGCGCATCCGAGTTGAGCGATACTTTCTTTGAATAGCGAAAGTTCCGAGGCGAGTGGGAGTTGAACGCTTACCGCTGGAGATGCGGTAGGAATAAACTCTTTTCTTTCCTTCCCAAGCAACCAATCTTTGACTTGATAAATCAACTTGTATCCAGCGTCGTCCTCTTGCAGCTTTTTTGACTCGAACTTTTTTCCTCGCTTTTCTAGTAATTTTATTGAATTGTAGTGAGGGCGCACCAACCTGTGTTGATCTTGATGATTTGGACGCCGCCTCAGTTGGCGTTATCCAAAAACACGAAGCTGTAAAAAACAGTGCCACAACTGTCCAGAAAGTTCCACGCCGACGTAACCAAGAAAAACGAATTAAGTTTTCCACGATTCACCCCTCACATCATTGTTACTTTTGTTTACTTGGGATTAGAGTTTTGAGTTCGGAATTTCCCTCTTCCCCAATCCCTTCATTTATGAACAACCACGGGCGTTCCCACTGAAGCCCAGTTATATAGCCATTTAGAATGATTTACTGCCAGATTTATGCAACCGTGGCTGACTGGAGTGCCAAAGCGACGATGCCAGTAGGCACCGTGAATTGCATAACCTCCGTAGTAGTACATCGTATAGGGAACGTTAGGAACATCGTAACCTTCGCCGCGCATCCGGTTATAGCGGTGCTTAGATTTTATGGCAAAAGTACCGATGCGCGTGGGAGTGGAACGCTTGCCAGTGGATACAACGATCGCATACACAGGTTTTGAGCCTTCCCAAGCAATCAGGCGTTGCTTTGTCAGATCGATCTGAATCCAGCGTTGATCTGATTGTTGCAACTCCTGCATTTTGCTGGATATTATCGCGCCTTGTGGTTGTGTCAAAGCTGGTTTTACCCAGGCACTCATCGCCGTAAGCGTCAGCACTGCACTAGCAAATAAAGCCACTGGGCGACTTTTTAAGGCAGGACAAATGATGCTTTTCATGGCTCTTCGGCTGATTTGGTGGGTCAGAACAGAGAAATTCAAGGAAAAACTCTTTCTAACTAATGGCATCAATGGATATCGGATTTTATTAGCTTAATCCTAAATCAGCCTGTCTGGTAATTTACTAAGTTTTGCATCAGAGTTTGGGCGCGTTGGGCGATGAGCGCATATTGCTCAGATTCAGAATGTATGGTAAGCCCCTTTTGGGGGAATAAACTGCCGGAAACTCCGACTGCGATCGCTCCTGCTAGTAGAAATTCTTTGGCATTTTCCAGGGTTACGCCGCCTGTGGGAATTAAGGGAATGTGTCCCAATGGCCCTTGCAAACTTTTTATATATTTCTGTCCGCCTACAGCGCCGACGGGAAACACTTTCACGCAGCTGGCACCTGTAGCCCAAGCGGTGACAATTTCCGTGGGGGAAAGCGCCCCAGGCACCATCGGTACGCCGCTATCATTTGCTGCTTTAATCAGAGTGGGATCAACGTGAGGAGTGAAGACGAACTGGGTGCCAGATGCGATCGCGCTCTTTAGCTGTTCTAGATTTAATATCGTTCCTGTGCCAATTGTGCAATTTGGTAATTCGGAACGCAAATGGGCAATTAACTCTGCTGCTTTGTCGCTATTCCAAGTAATTTCAATTAGCTGCATCCCTCCCGATGCCACAGCTAGAGCCATTTGACGACCAAGTTCCATCTGTGGCGCTCTTATGACTGCGATCGCTCGGTGTTTTTCCACCAGCTTTAACCACGACTGATTATACATCCTTACTATCTACCGTCCGGCAGATTTATTTTTCAACCTTCTCTTATATACTTTCATTCCTTATTTTTGTCAAAAATATTAATTTTTTTATATATATAAATAAGCATTTATATATATTAGCTGGCTCGGCTCAATTAATATACTTAATATTACTTAAAACTGCTGCTTGTTATAGACGCAAAATTAAACCTCAATATTCAAAATTCCGCACATCTAAGCTTTAGTATCAACTGTTTTACACCTTTAGATGAGCTTCATTATCTTAGGGAATTCAGTCGCTGGGGAGAGGAAGCAAATTCGAGATATTTGTAAAGTAAATAACATAGAGATGTAACAACTTAAGGGAAAGTAGCATGGCTCTTTTAAAAATAGAAGATTTTGATCCAAACTACCGCGACACTTTTGGTGGCAATGACCTTCAAGGGATGAGTGTCTATACTGAAGGATCTAATGAAGAAAAATTTGGCAACGTTACCGACGTTTTAGTTGACGAAGAAGGTCACTTACGGTATCTAGTGGTTGACTTAGGATTTTGGATTTTTGGCAAAAAAGTTTTGCTACCAATTGGTCGCTCTAGAATTGATTATAATAGCGATCGCGTATACGTTAGTGGCATGACTAGGGAGCAAGCAGAAGCTCTACCCGAATATAGCGATCGCATGACAACTGATTACGATTATGAAGAACAGGTAAGAGGAGTTTATCGCTCCCCAGCTATGGGTGCATCTGTTAGCCCGGTAGCTGATGCTACATATGACCGCAGCACCTATAACTATCAGCAAGAACCCTCTTTGTACGAGATAAACGATCGCGATCATCAAACTCTCAAACTGTACCAAGAGCGACTTATTGCTAACAAAACTCGCGTAAAAACAGGTGAAGTTACAGTTGGCAAGCACATTGAAACCGAAACAGCACGAGTTTCAGTGCCAATTGAAAAAGAGCGAGTTGTAATTGAGCGAGTTACTCCAGCGGATGCAGGTCAAGCAGTTGCTCCGGGAACTGTTAGTTTCCAAGAAGGCGAAGTAGCACGCATGGAAATTTACGAAGAAACTCCTGACATTCACAAAGAAGCTTTTGTACGTGAAGAAGTGCGAGTCAGCAAAGTAGTAGACCGCGAAACAGTGGATGCTGAAGAAACCATCCGTCGCGAAGAGTTAGATGTTAACACCACCGATCAAACGTTTGTAGATCGTTCTACCAACTTACCCACCGACCGAATTTAATTAGCCCCCGTAACTATACGGTTGTTGAGTTGATTTTGATAGACAAATAACCGTGTAAGCGGGTGTATCCTATTTTTGGAAATATACCCCCACACCGTTAAGGGTGTGGCTACACAAACCAAGCCGTAGCGAGAACAGGCTAATAGAAAAAGCCCGCCTGCGCGGGCTTTGGTTGAGTAGCTGCGACTTTAGTAGTCTGGCGTTTATACAAAAGTAGGATACTCCCGTTTCTCAGTGCCTGTATGTTTACCAGGTATCTGTAAGACGGTAAACCCTTTCCAGTGAACCCCAATTTAGGCATCTTCTATGTTTCTCAAAGATAAAGAATCCGGCAGTTTGATTGAAATAATCGATATTCAGCCTCTAATTAGCCCTACTTCAAGTGCTGTCTCTGGAAGAGACCAAGCAGGACAAGAGGAACAGGAACCGGCTACTTATCAAAAGGAAAAATTGGTTTTTCCTTCAGGCGAAAGCCTACCGATTTGTTGGATGGATGAAAATTACACTACCTAATTTTTAGGATAATCGCAGCATAATGGGGTGTTTGGATAGATTATTGGCGAATGTTGTCGAAATCAGTAAGCTTTCCAAACACCCGTTAACCAACGAATAATAAATAGGTTTTTGGGTCAAAAAAAAATTTAGTAAGCTCTATAAAATGAACAACGAAACATTGCCAAAAAATCAGGGTTCCCAAGAAAACGATATTCGGATCAATGTCTTGTTGAGCAAGTTGAAGAATAAGCTAAAAAATTATACCGCCAAGGATCGGCAAGGTGTGCTGCTGGGTGAGGTGAAGGATGTAATTCTAGACTCAACTCGTCAGTTAAACTTAGTCATATCTCCGGCTAAAGCTGATCCAGTCTCCAGCCTATTTTTAATTAGAAGCAAGCACATCCAGCAAGTAGACTCAGCAGATAAAACGCTTTATGTAGATGTCAGCCAATCGGAAATAGAGTATTCAGCAGATTATATAATACCAAATGGGGATGGGGAATTTGCAGAAATTCCACAAACGTCGGTAATGCCTGCACGCTCATCAACTGAAAGCTCTACTGCATCTGTCACCCCAACAGCAATACAATTAAATAATAACCAAAAGCAATCGGAGAAAGTTATGTCAGATTCTAACACTTCAGATGCAGAAGTTGTAGAACAAGAAATCATTCGTTTGCTAGAAGAACGATTAGTCGTAGACAGTAGCAAACATAAAGTAGGCGAAGTTATTGTTCGCAAAGAAATCCAAACGCGGATGGTAGAGATTCCAGTTCGACGGGAGATTTTGATTGTTGAACAAGTCAGCCCAGAACACAAGCAATTAGCAGAAATTGATTTAGGACAAGGAGATATCTCTGGAGTTGAGCTGACTGAAACTATACGTTTAAACAATGGAGCTGCAAGCCCAAACAGTCAGCCAACAGTAAGGGGCGAGTTTGATTCGCCGAAAACAGCTAGTAGAATTTTAGATGCGATCGCACATCAGCGGCCTCACGGTTGCGCGAAAGTGCGAGTGGAAATCATTCTTGAAGATGCAAAACATCAACAAACTTACCAGGAATGGTTCGACCGCTGCACAATTAAGCCACGGGGAAACTCTGGAAAATAATATCATCAAGGCACCTCGTTACCTCATTCCCAGCATCTGACTGGGAATGAGAAGTACTAAGGTTACATATCGTGTTTGTAGAATAGGTAAAAAAGCCTATTCTTTTTGTATAGCCAGCTAAAAGCCGCTATATACAACAACCATTGCATTTTTCAGCCTACCTTGGGGTGTATAATTTACAATTCCCGCCGTATAGTAGGGATAGCCCAATTCTGTAGCTATGTATGAGCTACTGCATCAACCCCTTCTGCCCCAAGCCAAACGATCCCGCCAATGCCAACAACCGTATATGTCGCAACTGTGGCTCAGAGTTGTTGCTCCAAGGGCGCTATCAGGTGATGCGCCTGCTGAGTGACAACAGCGGATTTGGCAATATATATGAAGCTTATGAGGGAGCAGCTCCCCAAATCCTGAAGATACTAAAACAAGAACATAACAAAAACCCCAAAATTGTTGAGCTATTCCAGCAAGAAGCAGATGTATTGAGCCAGCTAAATCATCCAGGTATTCCCAAAATGGAACCAGATGGTTATTTTCAGTTTTATCCCAGAAACTGCAAAGAGCCAGTGCATTGCATCATCATGGAGAAAATTGACGGACTTAACTTAAAGCAGTGGATGAAACAGCAGGGCGATTGCCCGATAAGTCAGCAGCTTGCTCTTAACTGGTTAAAACAACTGGCACAAATTTTACATATAGTACATCAAAAAAACTACTTTCACCGCGATATTAAACCAGCCAATATTATGATGCGTTCCACAGGGCATCTAGTATTAATAGACTTTGGCACTGCTAGAGAAATGACATATACCTATCTTGCAGAAGTCGGCGGTGCAGGTAGAGTCACTAAGATTAGTTCCGCTGGTTACACGCCACCAGAGCAAGAAAAAGGTCATGCAGTACCGCAATCAGATTTCTATGCTTTGGGGCGTACTTTTGTTTATTTACTGACAGGAAAGCAAGCAACAGATCATGCTATTTACGAACCGCTAACCGACCAATTCCACTGGCGACGTCATGCGCCTGATATTTTACCTCAGCTTGCAGATTTAATTGATAAACTGATGGCGCGTACAGCAGCGGCGCGTCACAAGAATACTCAGGAAATTTTAGATGATATAGATAAGATTTCGCGGCAATTGTCTGGAAATAAACTATATGCCAACCATCTTATGGGTATAGGTGCGGTTAGTTCTAGATTTCTATCTTGGAAGTCGCCCAACTCGCCAACTAAAATTGGTCAAACTGATAAAAATAAATGGCTAGTTGGGGGCGCGATCGCGATCGCTATCGGATTAGGCGCATATGGAATTTCGCAATACAACCCAGCGTCGCCCAAAACAATCCCCTATGAAAATCTTTCTGTAGCCAGAACCTTTTCCGGACATACCAGCCATGTTAATTCCCTCAACATTAGCCCTGACGGGGAAATTTTAGCAAGTGGCAGCGCTGATAAAACTATCAAAATTTGGGATAGATATACTGGGAAAATAATCCGCACCATCAACGGGCATGATAGCTATATTAATTCTATTGCCATTCACCCAGATGGGAAAACCTTAGCGAGTGGCAGTGCTGATAAAACTGTAAAAATTTGGAATATATCCACAAGCAAAGAAATCCGCCGACTAGAGGGACATTCCGCCCCAGTTAATTCCGTTGCTATTAGCAACGATTGGCAAACTTTAGTCAGCGGCAGCGCTGATAAAACTATCAAAATTTGGAATATATCTACAGGCGAAAATATTCGTACCCTCACCGGAAATTCTCAGCCTATTAATTCTGTTGCCATTAGCCCGGATGGTCAAATATTAGCCAGTGGCAACGCGGACAAAACTATCAAAATTTGGGATATGTCCACAGGCAAAAATCTCCATACTCTCACCGGGCATTCTCAACCTATTAATTCTGTTGCCATCAGTTCAGATGGACAAATATTAGCAAGTGGTAGTGCGGATAAAACTATCAAAATTTGGGATATGTCCACAGGCAAAAATCTTCGCACCCTTAGCGGACATTTTAGCTATATTAATGCCATTGTTATTAGCCCAGATGGACAGACATTAGTTAGTGGCAGTGTGGACAAAACTATCAAAATTTGGAATATTCCCACTGGGGAACTAATTCGCAACCTCACCGGGCATTCCGGTTGGGTTAAGTCGATTGCGATTAGCGCCGATGGACAAATAATTGCTAGTGGCAGCTTTGACAAAACTATTAAAATTTGGCAGGTGCCAAGATGAATGCGTATGTGTTCTGATAGTATTTTTGAATCTACCATTGGATAGATGCAAAGTAAATTATTGCCTAAAATTAGGAACAAACGGGTCAGAAAATAAACTGACCACGTAAAAGGTTGGTCATTGTTATGACAAGTTGGGTAATAGAAATACTGACCTAAGAAAGAGTTTAGATTATTGATTTTCTATTAAAATTAACCACGGTTTGTTGTATATGTGAACAAGTAATGAATCTAGGAGAATCAGTATCAACAGCGTGGGATAAGATTCAGGGAATGATCGAGGGTGCGATCATCCTGCTGCCAAACTTGGTATTAGCACTAATCGTATTTGCACTATTTTGGTTCGGCGCGATCGCGATCAGAACATTGGTTAAACGCCTCACCCGCAGGTATCGCCATGCTCGGAATTTGGGGCTGGTACTTGGGCGGTTGTCGCAAGGGTTAACTATTTTAATTGGTTTATTTGTCGCCTTATCTATTGTCATTCCGACATTCAAGGCAGGGGATTTGGTTCAATTGTTGGGTATCAGTGGGGTAGCAATTGGTTTTGCATTCCGCGATATTCTCCAGAATTTCCTAGCTGGTATTCTGATTCTGTTGACTGAGCCTTTCCAGATCGATGACCAAATTGTTTTCAAAGACTTTGAGGGAACGGTTGAAAATATTCAGACACGCGCCACAACAATCAGAACTTACGATGGTCGCCGGATTGTGATTCCTAATTCTGAACTGTTCACAAATTCGGTGACAGTTAATACTGCCTTCGAGAACCGCCGACTACAGTACGATATCGGCATTGGTTACGGCGACGACATTGACCGGGCGAAACAACTGATTCTGGAAGCGATCGCTAGCGTCGATGATGTTTTGCAAGATCCAGCTCCCGACGCCCTTGTAGTGGAGCTTGCTGACAGTACCGTAAACATTCGCGCCCGTTGGTGGGTAAAGCCGCCGCGACGTGCAGATGTTCTCGATAAGCAGGACAAGGTTCTCGCTGCCATTAAGAATAAGCTCACGGCAAACGGCATTGATATGCCGTTCCCGACGCAGCAAATCCTTTTCCACGACCAAACCGAAGAGACAGATGGCGATCGCGCACGTCAGCGTGAAGGATGGCCTGCGGGTCATAAAGAAGTGCCAAAACCGCGCAGCATCGGCGGTTCCTTAAGAAAGCTGGCAGAAATGCGGGCGCAAAGAGATGGGAATGGTAGCCATAGAGACGAGAACCCCGATCGCCCTCATACTGCGGACGATAATTAATGAAAAATAATTGATGAAAAACATCAAGCTGGGCAAACTTTGGGACTCGCTCCACTCTAGCTACTGGTTTGTGCCAACCCTGATGGCGCTCATGGCGATCGCGTTGGCATTCGGAATGTTAAGCCTTGATCGAGCAGGCAAATCTGGCCCGCTAGAGTCCTTGGGCTGGATCTACACCGGCGGGCCAGATGGGGCGAGAACGCTGCTTTCAGCCGTTGCTGGTTCGATGATTACCGTTGCTGGTACCGCCTTCTCGATTACAATTGTTGCCCTCACCCTCGCTTCCTCACAATTCGGCCCGCGACTGATGCGGAACTTCATGCAGGATACGGGCAATCAAGTCGTGCTTGGCACGTTTATCGGTACATTCATCTACTGCTTGCTGGTACTGCGAACCGTCCGGGGAGATGACTACAACGTATTTGTGCCGCAAATCTCCGTCACGATCGGCATGGTGCTAGCGATCGCTAGTATCGGCGTCCTGATTTACTTTATTCATCACGTCTCAACCTCGATGCAGGCATCGCATATCATCAGAGAGGTTGGCAGAGAGTTGGACAATGCCATCGATCGCTTATTTCCGCAGAAGATCGGGCAGGGTAAATCAGTACCAAAGCAGCGGTCGGTGGCGGAAATCCCCGCCGGGTTTGAGAAGGAAGCTACTCCTATCTTGGCGAAACAAAGCGGTTATCTTCAGGCAATTGATGACGAGCTGTTAATGAAGATTGCCACCTCAAAAGACTTCCTCCTGCGTCTGAAATATCGTCCTGGCAAGTTTATTGTGGAAGGAAGCGAACTGGTGATGATTTGGCCTGGGGAACGGGTGAATAAAAAACTCACCCAGCACCTGAACCAAGCATTTATTTTTGGCGAGCAACGCACCGAACAACAGGATGTAGAATTCCCCATCAATCAGTTAGTTGAAATTGCCGCTCGTGCCATTTCTCCTGGCATCAACGATCCGTTCACAGCGATCCAGTGTATTAACCAGATGAGTGCTGGGCTTTGCCGTCTGGCGGAAAGAGAGTTTCCTTCCCCCTATCGCTACGACAACGACAACAACCTACGAGCGATCGCTAATCCGGTGACGTTTGCAGAATTACTTGACGCTGCCTTTAACCAGATTCGACAGTACAGCAAACCGGATGTAGCGGTGGTAATTCGATTGCTCGAAGCGATCGCTCTCATCGCATCGCGCACCCAACATAAAAAAGACCGCGCTGCACTACTACGTCATGCCCAAATGATCCAGCGCAGTAGTGAGGAGAATATATCCGAAGAGTTAGACAGAAAAGATGTTGAGGAGCGATACCTAGCGGTAGTGAGGGCGCTAGAGCAGTGATGAACAATCTTAATACATCTGAAAAAAGGGAACTCCAAAAAGAACGACTCGAAGTTCTCGAACAGCTGGAAGATTGGCTGGAAACACCGATGCTATTCCTTGGCTTCGGGTGGCTTTTGTTGTTAGTCGTCGAACTGATCTGGGGCTTAAATCCACTGCTGGAAGTTATCAGCAACACGATCTGGATTGTTTTCATACTCGACTTCGTATTGCGATTTACTTTGGCAGATCGCAAACTCGTTTATATCAAGCACAATTGGTTAACTGCCCTTTCCTTGGTGTTACCAGCATTGCGCGTCTTCCGGATTAGCCGCGTGATTCGCATCCTCAAAGCTAGCCGGGGGCTGCGACTGGTGCGCGTCATCAGTTCTCTGAATCGGGGAATGCGATCGCTCAGAACTAGTATGAGTCGTCGCGGCTTTGGCTACGTCATGGTGCTGACGCTAGTAGTGACGCTGGTGGGAGCAGCCGGGATGTACGCTTTTGAAAGCAACCTTCCTAATGGTGGCGGACTGAATAACTACGGGGAAGCACTATGGTGGACAGCGATGCTGATGACAACGATGGGTGGCGAATATGTGCCGCAGACTCCAGAAGGTCGCGTTTTACACCTAATTCTGGCACTGTACGCCTTCACAGTATTTGGTTACGTAACAGCAACACTCGCCACCTTCTTTATCGGGCGCGATGCCGAAAACGAAGAGGCAGAGTTAGCAAGCGCCAAATCCATTGCCGCCCTGCATCAGGAAATTGTCGCCTTACGGGCCGATATTCAAGCCCTTTCAAGTCAGCAACTAGAACCATAATATATATTCAAGAACTTCTTCCTTTTCTTCTTCCTTCGCGCTCTTTGTCTCTTTGCGGTTTATCTAAAGAAAGTAGCTTTCACAATAAAATAACACTCCAATCGCAGATTAAATTCATCCCTTCATTTATAGTTTATTAGTAATCCATAATTATGAAATTTATGAGGAAAAAGCCATGCTGAATACTGACTGGCGGGGTTATCGAATAGCCGCTTGGGTTGGAGAGTTTTTCCTAGCGATCGCAATCGTCTTTACAGCCAGTCAACGTAACTGGGAAGGTTCATTTTTACTCGCCTGCTTCCTAGCTGCTTCGTTCCTGTTTGTCACCTTAGAAAATAAACTACCAACTTTGTTTGATTTTCTATTTGTAGTAGCAGCGTTGCTGAATGCCGCAGGCTGGGTTTGGGGCTTATTTTACCTACCGGGGCCATACGATGAAATTACCCATGCCTTTACAACCTTTTCCGTTACGCTTGCACTGAGTTTTTTGGTGTATAGCTCGATGCTAACTACCTTCCGCAACCATCTGCTAATTTATATGTTAGCGATCGCAAGTTTCGGAATCGCCATCGGTGCTATTTGGGAAATAACCGAATGGGCGATCGGAGTTATCAATAGCATTGATGATACAATCATCGACCTAATTATGGACACTTTTGGCGCTAGTCTAGCAGCACTGGTGAGCGTCTTTGCATTGCCAGAGCGATCGCATTCAGAATCCAGTTCCGAAGATCAACAAGCGACTAGAGCACGTTAGGAAATAACCTACTTCCTCAAAAAGCTACCTTCTAGCAAAGACAAAAGCAGTAAAGTGCTTTTGTCTTATTACTGATTATGTATCCACTTTAGCAATCCCAGTGAAGTGACAATCCCCACAAAGTGACCAGCAATACCATTGATATTCGCTACTGCTACAAAAACATCAAGCGCACGAATAATCATATTGGGGTCAGTAAGTGCTACCCCTGGAGGTTGGGATACAGCTTTTGCAACTAGCACTCCTACAGTCGCACCCGAACCTAGGAGGCATAACAATATTCCCACCAAACTCGTGATTACTGACATTCTCAAAATTTGGACAGTATCAGCTTTTCTAGGATGACGCTCTGGATTAGGATTGCTTAAACCTTTGGCTAGGCGAGTATAACGGAACGCTAAAAATACATTAAAACACAACGCTAAAAGTCCAGCGACAGCCCAAAAAATACCTACCCCAATGCCGGGATTTGTTTCAGTAGCGAAGTTACGACCAGAGATAGAAAACAATAAAGCTATCCCAGAACCAATAGTCAAACCCAACTCTATCCAGAATGCAATCCAACCTACTAAGCGAAAAATGTTGGCAATTTTTTGTTTAGTCTCTGAGGTCGAGGATTCTGAGTGAACTTGCATATCTGTCCCTTCTCGTAGCGACTGGGATATACGACCTTTGAATAATACCTTTAATTGCTCTTATTGTACCCCCGCCTACAGAAATAAAGCGCCTCTGCCTAAAGATGAAAATTTTTATCAAAGTCGGCTTGTCTAAACAATAAAATTTTTCACAAGAATATGCTATTAGGAGGAGGAAATTGCGTCAAAATCTTACCAAGCTGAAGAGAAAAAGCAACGCTCCTAAATGGTCTTGGGAGCAATTTCTGCTAATTTAGTGAAGATATCAGCCAGAAAAATATTAAAGGTGCTTGATTAACATGGTGTTTGCAGTTGCAGAGCCTTCAGTATCGAGTCCTACTGCCGTCATCTTGTCTGCAATTCTGGCAGTTTGTCTGGCACTTGTGCATCTTTTTTCCGGCAATATGCGCTTTCTGGACAGGACTCCTCGCAGTCGTTGGCTTTCCGCCGCTGGTGGGGTATCAGTTGCCTATATTTTCGTTCACGTTTTCCCCGAACTCAACCAGGGACAGCAGGTAATTGAGGAAAGGGAGGGTTATTTAATTGAATTTTTTGAACACCATGTTTACCTGGTGGCGCTTTTGGGTTTTGGTGTGTTCTACGGATTAGAAAGACTTGCCAAGCGATCGCGTCAGCAAAACGAACAAGAAAACCAGAAGGATACCACCGATGCAGGCGTTTTTTGGCTGCACATGGCTTCGTTTTCGATTTACAACGCCCTCATCGGCTATCTTCTCCTCCATCGGGAAGAACGAGGTATTTGGGATCTGCTATTATTCTTCGTTGCAATGGCTTTGCATTTTGTGGTGAACGATGACGGCTTGCGCGAAAACCACAAAGGAGATTATAACCGGATTGGGCGCTGGATACTGGCGGCGGCGATTATTGCCGGATGGGTGATTGGGCGGGCGACAGAAATTTCTGAGGCGGCGATCGCAGTCATTTTCGCCTTCATCGCCGGGGGAATTATTCTCAACGTCGTTAAGGAAGAATTACCAGAGGAACGGGAAAGCCGTTTCTGGGCTTTTGCTTTGGGTGCGGCTGTCTACTCGGCGCTTATGGTAGCAATTTGAAAGTAATTATGAAAAATCGGGGCAGTTCTAGAAAAAATCCTAGAATTGCCCCGACTAGAGATTTTAGATAAAATCTAAAATCCTTGCCTTGAAAATTGACTACGCGATCGCTGCCATTTTCACATCATTATTTGCCAGCACTTCTTGCAGTTCATCCGCATCTACAGTTTCTTTTTCAATCAGCATTTGTGCTAACTGATCCAGAATGTGACGGTTATTCAACAACACATCTTTAGCGCGGCGATAGGCTTGATCTACCAAGCTGCGGACTTCATTATCAATGGTCGCAGCAGTTTGCTCGGAGAAATCGCGTTCGGCGGCGATGTCGCGACCCAAGAACATATTGCCTTGCTGACGACCTAGAGCAACTTGACCCAAGCGATCGCTCATACCAAACCGCATCACCATTTGACGCGCTACACGAGCCACCTGCTGCAAGTCATTCGATGCACCAGTTGTCACCTCTTCCTCACCGAAGATGATTTCTTCAGCAATTCGACCGCCCAAAGCTACCGCCATCTGATTTTGCAAATATGAGCGGCTGTACAGACCAGAATCCATCCGGTCTTCACTCGGTGTAAACCAAGTCAAACCACCAGCACGACCGCGAGGGATAATGCTGATTTTCTGCACTGGGTCATAATCTGGCATCAACGCACCAACTAGCGCGTGACCAGCTTCGTGATAAGCAACCAAAGTTTTGCGCTTCTCGCTCATCACCCGGTCTTTCTTCTCAGGGCCAGCCAGCACCCGGTCGATGGCATCATTGATTTCATCCATCGAGATTTCCGTCAGACTGCGACGAGCCGCCAAAATTGCTGCTTCGTTCAGCAGGTTGGAAAGGTCAGCGCCTGTGAAGCCTGGGGTACGACGGGCAATCTTCTCCAGATCCACATCCTTCGCCAGCGTCTTACCACGAGCGTGAACGTTGAGAATTTCCAAACGACCAGCGTAATCAGGGCGATCCACGACCACCTGACGGTCAAAGCGACCCGGACGCAGGAGTGCTGCATCTAGCACGTCTGGGCGGTTCGTAGCAGCAATGATAATAATCCCAGTATTGCCCTCGAAACCGTCCATCTCGGTCAGCAACTGGTTGAGGGTTTGTTCCCGCTCATCGTTACCGCCGCCTAAACCTGCACCCCGTTGACGACCAACGGCATCAATTTCATCGATGAATACGATACAAGGAGCATTTGCTTTGGCTTGTTCAAACAAGTCGCGCACGCGAGATGCACCGACACCGACGAACATTTCCACAAACTCAGAACCAGAGATGGAGAAGAAAGGTACGCCAGCTTCCCCAGCTACAGCACGAGCCAGCAAGGTTTTACCAGTTCCCGGAGGGCCAACTAGCAGCACGCCTTTGGGAATTTTGGCACCAATGGCGGTGAAGCGGTCGGCGTTCTTGAGGAAGTCTACAACTTCGTTCAATTCCAGCTTGGCTTGGTCAATTCCGGCAACATCCCCAAAGGTTACTTGGGTTTGCGGTTCCATTTGCACTCTGGCTTTGGATTTGCCAAAGTTCATGGCTTGAGAGCCTGGGCCACTTTGGGCGCGGCGCAGCAAGAAGAACAATCCCACCAGAAGCAGAATTGGGAAAAACAAACTGCTTAAGATGCGGAACCAGAAGCTTTCATCACTCTGGGGCAAAACTGCAATGTCAACATTTTTACTGGTCAGAATGTTAATCAGGTCTGGATCGTTGGGCAGGTTAACTACAACCTTGTCGCCGCTTTGAGCTGTGACAAGCGCTCTGGTGCGGTCAGCACTTAAGCCAACTCTCTCGATCCTGCCTTCTTGAACTTCCTCAATCAGTTTGCTGTATTTCCAGGTCTCCCGACTCTGGGGTTGTTTTTCTAAAAATGTTGTTCCTAAGGCGATGACAACTATCGCTAGCAGTGCATACAGCCCTGCGTTTCTCCACCGCTTATTCACGCTTATTCCTCCTAAGCTTTAGGATGTGATTGGATTTTTAATTGTATTAACTAATGTTAACCTTTCTCAGAATCTCTTGACACATTTTAGGTACATTAGCCTGCAAAATAGGATTTCCCAAAGGTCGTCCCTACTACTTTGATACTAACCAACCCGGTAAGATTTCAGCCCTTGTGGCTGCGATCGCTTTGGTGGAGGCGACGCAATTGCTCTAGGCTGCTGTGAGTTGGATCGTAGGTAATCTGGCTTTCTGAGGTGATAACGGTATGGATGGGAACGACTTCCACGACGCTATTGCTATAAGCCACAGCAGACAATCCCTTCACCCACTCGGCATCGAATGCGACTTCCCCCACTGGTTGATTCTGACTCACCAGCCAATGAATCAGTTGCGATCGCATGATTCCCGGCAAAATTCTCCCATCGATTGGCGGTGTCCACCACTTCCCATCCCGCCATCCCCAAAGATTCCCCGTGCTGGTTTCCAGCCAATTTCCCAGCTCGTCAACTAATATCGCTTCTTGTGCCTCAAATTTCTTGGCTTTGTTCATTGCCAGCCACGCAGCTAGGTAGTTACCAGTTTTATGCTGTGGCAATGACCGCTCAATAACCCCAGGCGGCGGGGTTATTGGGGGTTCTATAAGTAAAGCGCCTATACCATATTTTTGTCGTTGTGTCAAATCAACAGGTAAGAATCGCCCAGTAATCCACTCGCGTCCATCGGGAAAGATGGTGATTCTGAGGATGGGAAAGTGTTTTGTTAAAGTTTCTGCACCATAGCGCGATCGCTCCCAGTCTGGTTGTTGCCAACCAAGATCCAGCAAACTCGAACGAATGCGATCGCAGTGTCCAGTCCAGCTAGTCAATGGGTTATCCAACGACTGATAAACCCTCAGCGTGGAAAAAACTGTAGCACCGTACAGCAACCCCGGATCGTCAATAGCTAATTCCAGCGTTTCACCGTCAATCAGTTTGCCGTTGTACCAGAACAATTTAGGACTCTCCCGGCGTTGTAATCAGGTGTAGATGTCAAAATTATCACTAGAAAGCTGACCCAATAACGCTAATTTAGAATCAAGCCAATCGTCAGTAAACCAGCCATAAGGCAAGACATCTCCGACTGCTTCGCAATTTATCCCCATAACCCAAATGTGTGCAACTGTGGTAAATATAGGAATCGAGGCGAGTTCATCTTCGCTAAGTTTGCGGATAGTTTGATAACCGTCTAAAAAAGGCTTTCTTATTTCACTGTTCATCTTCCAAGCATAGGTTACGTGCATAAACTTGCCGATGTCAAAGGCACGCCAGCCATAGCCGCATTGATCAAAGTCAAACAAAGTTGGTTCATCGGTTTCGGTAAAGTGAGCATTTCCCGAATGAACATCACCCATACAAATTCCATAGACGGGTGCTGAAAGATGTAGTTTTAACACCTCTAACTGCACTTTGATTTTCTCGGTTTGTTTTTGGAGATAATCGAGATCATCGACTCTATCTTTAAAAAGAGGTGCAATTATATTTAGCGATCGCTCTAGCAGGTACTCGTAATTTAAAGCGGGACGATTAAAACGACTTTTAAAGTCGTCCGTCGCTAAATGAATATTTGCCAGCACCTCTCCCAGCCGTCGGCTTTGTTCGCTATTGAGCTTCTCATTTACCGCCTTACCTGGTGCGTAGGAAAATAAAGTAGCATAGCGCCTCCCCTCCGGTGCTTCAATTGCTTGGGTGAAACTCCCTGAATTGCTTTGGAGGGGGTACGCGACTGGCATTTTATGATTATGCAGAAACGCCAGCAGTTCAACTTCAAAATTAATAGCTTCTAAAGTTCTCCACCCTCTGCGATAAACTCGCAAAATATATCTGTCTCGATCTGTTTCTACCAGATAAGTATCGTTAAGTCCTCGTTTATACAATCGGCACGATAGGGGGTTTTCGATCTGATAGTTAGATAATACGTTTTCAATTAAAGCTTCGCCTGATGGTATGGAATGAATCACAGGGATGAAAGCAGAACACATAAAATCATTTGCTCATTTTTATCGCCAGTTCGCTACAATTATTTTTAACTCCGCGATCGCACTCCCACCAGAGCACAACGCGATCGCATGACAAATTATTTAACCAACCAAAGAAGTTCTAACTAAACTAGCGATCGCCGCAGCTAACTTAGCTGGCTCCACTGGCTTAGCTATGTGTCTGTGGAAACCTAGCGAAATAGCACGCTGAGAGTCTTCGCTCCTAGCATAGGCCGTCACAGCCACAGCGATAATCTCTCCTCCTTGCTCTGGCTCCAAGGCTCTAATTTTGCGGATCAGCGTGTAGCCATCCTCACCGGGCATCCCAATATCACTCACTAAGACATTTGGCTTCAGCTGTTGGAGTGCCTCAAATGCCTCGGTTGCTGATGCAACTGCCCTCACCCTAGCGCCATACTGTTCAAGGGCTATCGTGAGAAAATCTCGGCTATCAGGCTCGTCATCGACAACCAGCACTTGCAAACCATCAAGTACCGCACTGATGATTGCATCAGGAGTGGGTGGGGCTTCTGGCTCAGTTTCTACTTTATGCCCAGGCGCTAACAGCCCGTTCCCGTGAGTCGTAATTATCAGGGGCAGCTGCACTGTAAAAATTGCTCCCAGCCCCTCGCCTGGGCTGTCAACATGGACAGTGCCGCCATGCAGTTCTGCCAGGTGACGCACAATTGCCAAACCTAAACCAAGTCCGCCATGCGATCGCGTGCTGGTACTATCAGCTTGGCGGAAGCGCTCAAAGACATAGGGCAGAAAGTCAGCGCTAATTCCTTTCCCTGTGTCACTCACGCGGATCTGGGTGTAGGAGTCACTGCACTCCAGCCTAATTTCCACCTTTCCCCCTTCAGGAGTGAACTTGATGGCATTGGAGAGCAGATTCCAGACAATCTGCTGCAAGCGGTTTGGATCGCCTGAAACCAAGCCTACTGAGGGATTTAGTACCGACTCAAGTTGAATTTTCTTAGCGCCAGCGGCTAGCTGCACCGTTTCAATAGCTGCCTGAATGATTGGTACCAGCTTAACTGGGCAAACCTGCAAAGACAATTTGCCTCGAATCAGGCGCGAGACATCGAGAAGATCCTCAATTAGCTCTGAGAGTAACTTGGCGTTGCGCTCAATTGCTTCCAGTGCGCGAGCCGTAGTCACTGCGTTTAACTTCTGAGCGCGAAGCATCCGAGACCAGCCAAGAATGGGGTTGAGTGGCGATCGCAACTCATGAGAAAGTACAGCTAAGAAATCATCCTTCATGCGGTTAGCTGCCTCCGCCTCCCCACGAGCCACTTGTTCGCGAACCAACAGTTCGGCGCGTTCTTCCTCCCTCCGCTTGCGCTCTAGTTCTGCTGTCGCACGGGTAGCAAAGATTGTTAGTAGCGATTCTGCAAGCTGGGTATTTTCCAACGGTTTTCTAGCCATCACCCCAAGCAATCCCAGCACGCAGCCTGTGGAATCTAGAAGCGGAGCTGCGATATAGCTGTCCACTTCCATCTGTGCTAGCAAATGATTATCAGGAAAGTGCGCTTGAATGCCACGGGGATAATAGCATGGCTTCCCCTGCTCAATAACTTGTTTGCAAGGGGTATTCAGCAAGGAATATTCAATGTTGTCTACCATCTCATAGTCGGCACATAGCGCAATAGTGCTAATTTTTCCCCCAGCCAGTTCCCCCAGAAAAGCGTAATCAACACCCAATGCCTTTGTGAGGTGTTGCACCAGTGAGTAGAAAAACGCCTCGCCTGTCGCTGCGGAAACTCCCTTAGTCACCTCAATGAGGGCGGCATCCATCTGAGCAATTTTGCGAGCTGCCAGCCGCAACTCTAACTCATCAACGACTATAGCCGCTAGGTCGGCAAGGCTTGCTCGCTGCTTGGCGCTCAGTTCATGGCGCGGCTTGCTGTCAAGAAGACACAAAGTGCCAAGATTATAGCCATCCTTGTCAATCAGTGGAGCGCCTGCATAGAAGCGAAGGCCCGGTTCGCTAAGCGCAAAGGGCATACAAGCGAAGCGCGGGTCTTTTCTGGTATCCGGAACGACTAAAACATCGTCAGACAAAACTGCGAAGCTACAAATTGTTGATTCGCGGCTGACTTCGCGAGAGTCAAAGCCATAGCAGGATTTAAACCAGGCTCGAAATTCGTCAACTAAGGAAACCAGGGTAATTGGCACGTCAAAAAGACGTGCCGCGAGAGCGGTGATGCGGTCAAAGCTCTCTTCAGGAGGTGTATCGAGGATATTGTATCGCCGCAGTGCCTCTAGGCGTTGTACTTCGTTGGGCGAGATAGGCGCAGTGGTCAATATTACCTCCAGAAAATACTCCTCAAATACAGTTGCGACTATGATAGTTTGGCGCTTACCTGTGGAAGAGTATCCTATTTAGACTTATTTGAATTTTATGGCATTCTCAAGTCAAACGGAGAAACTAATCACAATCAAGGCAATATATACATTAATTTTTGGTGCTATTAGGAAATTCTCTAGTGCGATCGCGTTCTTTTCCCCAACTCCGGGGGAACATACTTGACATGAGCCACGCCTATTTGTGGCATCCAGGGAGCCGCAATCGGGGACACTCAAGCTAAGAAAGCGCCACAAGGCGTAGACAAAGATGCGATCGCGAAGCGTATGCGCGTTAGCGCTACTCGCGCCCGCTCCGGCTGGAAAATTACCCTTGACTATCCTCAACTGAAACTCATAATAGATCGAGTATTATCTGTTGAATAAGTATTCACAGTCTGGGTCAATACGGAAAGGTTGAGGTGGCATGGATCGGGAAAAAGAGAAATGGTTTCAAGTTGCTTTGCGACTTCGAGGTTCGGTAATTTCAGCAGTTTTACCTAGAGTAATATTGTGTGGAACATTTGGTTTTTTTGTTGCCCTACTTCACAAATTTGGAGTATCGGTATCAATGCCATTTCTAAGTGCATTAATTCCCAATATTGTCTTAGGCTTATTACTGGTTTTCCGAACAAATACAGCTTATGAGCGATTTTGGGAAGGTCGCAAAGCTTGGGGTAGCATAGTTAACTCTGTCCGTAACCTATCTCGTCAAATTTGGGTATCGATTGACGAAAAGGAACCAAAAGATAGAGAGAACAAAATTTCCGCCCTGCGATTATTGATTGCTTTTGCGATCGCTACTAAGTTGCATCTCAGATCGGAGCCTGTAAACAGCGAGTTAGAGCCATTTATGTCACAATCTCGCTATTTTAAGCTAAAAACGATGAACAATCCACCGCTAGAGGTTGCCTTCTGGATTGGAGATTATCTACAGGAGCAGTATACCCATAAACACCTCAATGCTCACCAGTTAACTGCTCTACAAAGTTTGATAAATATTTTAGTAGACAATTTAGGAGCCTGCGAACGCATTCTTAGAACACCTATCCCTATTGCGTATGCTATCCATTTGAAGCAGTTGTTGTTGCTTTATTGTTTAGCATTGCCATTTCAAATGGTTAAAGATTTAACTTGGTGGACTGGGCCAATTGTTGCTTTGATTAGTTTCACTTTGTTTGGCATTGAAGAGATTGGCATTGAAATTGAAAATCCTTTTGGTCACGATGCTAACGACTTGCCCTTGGATGCGATTTGTGCAACCATGAAACGAAATATTGAAGATTTAATCTCGCTTGCTCCCAGTGTTCGCGATTGGAATAAAACAGGAATAGAGCAAATGGAATAAGGTACATGAACCATAAGCGATCGCCATATGCGATCGCTCTAACTATATATACAATTTTTTTCTATTAGCCAATGTATATTGACGTACAAGACAGTCTTCAATACCATCTAATAAATAAATTTCGCGAGGGCGGTAGTCGCAACCAGTGGAGTTGCACGATAAGTTCGGCATTGAACACACCACAATTCAGGTAGGAACGGGTAATTTTATGCCGTATTGCGGCCAAAAGTATTGTTGTGAGGAGCGAACATAAACGTAACTATCTTAGCCAGGAAGCGATCGCTTCTTTGACAGAAGGAGAGCTGGTGACGCAGAGCAGAGTTGAGAAATCAATGCTTAAGTGAAGGCAGTAGCTCGTTATACGGAACTGAGCCTACAATTGCATAAGTCACTTGCTCAGAAAAATGCTGATTCCTTTTCATCAGCCAGACCAGCATATTGTTCATAAAGGAGTATTTCCTCAAAGACTTTATCCGCAAAGCAGCGCGGATATCCTCCTCAAAACAGGTTTCGTAAAGACGCTG
The DNA here is from genome assembly GCF_014695815.1 of Trichocoleus sp. FACHB-6. NCBI lineage: Bacteria > Bacillati > Cyanobacteriota > Cyanophyceae > Leptolyngbyales > Trichocoleusaceae > Trichocoleus > Trichocoleus sp. FACHB-6. Next base: position 314 of record NZ_JACJOY010000011.1, on the reverse strand, counting down.
CCAATTCTCGGCTGTCTTTTCTGGACTGCTACTCATATTGATAGCTTGCGTAACATGTAAACCACTGAGAATGGCATTGGCAATTCCCTCCCCAGTCAGAGGGTCTGTCAGATTAGCAGCATCGCCAATTTTCAAGATTTTTCCATCGCTAACTCTGTTCCCTTTGAGAGCAGTTGCTAGAGGGTACGCTTTAGGTTTATGCCAGAAATGTTGAATGCTGATACAAAACTTTACATAGTTAGTTGCACTAAGTCTAAAAAGCCTAAATTAGTCAACAGAACATCATCTCCTCAAACCAATGGACATAACTGATT
>NZ_JACJOY010000109.1:0-27137 GCF_014695815.1 Trichocoleus sp. FACHB-6 | reverse complement strand
TAGGTCTTTAACTCTTACCCTAAACGTAGTGATTTAACACTTAGACTGGTCAACTAGGCTCTTTCAAGCCCCCCCTAGAGTCGGTACTCCGACTTAGCGGTGGGTAGTTGACGGTTTTTTAGATGGTGCCGTTGTTAATTGAAGGATGGCTAATGGCTAATTGTTTAAGAGCAATTAGCCATTAGCGATTAGCCATTAGCCAACATTAAAATCTCTCCCCAATCCCAAAGTGGAGACGGCTGCCACCTTCATTATTAAAACCGTAGTCGATTCTAATAGGCCCGAGGGGAGATTGCACCCGGACACCAAGGCCGGCACCAATACCGCTTCCCGGCTTATCCCGCACTCCAGCGGGGTCTCCAGGGACGCTACCGCCAGTACCCAAGTCAGTTCCTATATCGACAAACAAAGCGCCACCGACAATCGAGAAAATCGGGAATCGGTATTCTGCGGTTGCTTGGATAAAACTGCGACCGCTGCCAACATCCCCTTCTTCAAAACCCCGCACAGAGTTACTACCGCCGAGGGAAAAAGCTTCATAGGGAGGTAAATCGCCGATTGCTGTCCCCGCTTGAACGTTAAAAGCGAGAGCTTGCGCGCCTTGGGCAAAGTTAGTGTATCTAACTGGAATGTAGTAGCTGTAGCTACCCCGCAGACGATTTAGGAAGATGTTGCCGAGTCCTACAGGGATAGTCTGCTCAACGCCTAACCGCAGCAGTGACCCAGCGGTGGGTTGCAGAGGGTTATTGCGGCGATCGCGTACTAATCCCAGCTGAACGCTAAATATGTCGTCTCTGCCTTCTCCACTAAAGCTCAGGTCGTTGCCTAGTTCATCCTCTGGGCTAAGGTCGCCATCGGAATCCCGGATCGAAACCCGTTGATACTGCAAGCCCAAACTGCCTACCCATTCAGAAGTGGCAAGGGGATTTCTGTTTAGAGGACGAGTAAAGGTGACACCGCCGCCGAGTCTTAGAATGCGCGGGCGATCGCCATTAGGCAATTCAATATCGTTTTCACCGCCATCAAAAATCAGCGAAATCGACCGCCGTCTGAACCCATTAACAGTGTAGGAAGTGCGGTAGGGATCGCCAGCAATCCACGGATCTGTGAAGTTGACATCAAACAACACCTCCCGCTGACCTACCTGCAACTCTGCCCCCAGTTTCTGGTTATTGCCGCCCAGATTTTGTTCTTGATAGCTGATCGTGCCAAATAACCCGCTAGCAGAACTAATACCGGCACCTGCTGCGATAGATCCGGTATTCTTTTCAATTACGTCCACATTGACAACCACTCGGCGCGGATCTTTACCGGGAGCAAACGAAAGCCGCACATCTTCAAAGATGCCTAAGCGAAAGACTCGTCGCAGATCCTGTTCCGCAGTCCTCCGGTTAAAAACCTCCCCAGCTTCCAACTCCAGCTCTCGCGTAATAATAAATTCGCGGGTACGACCGCGGATAGGGCCCCCTTCCTCGTTAGTTGTCTCACCTTCTTTGTTGATATAGCGGACTTGTATATCTTCAATTAGCCCTTCTGCTACATCTAGACGTACCGTGCCATCTTCGCCAATCTGGGGTGCAGCAACCACCTGTGCTAGGTCATAGCCGTTTTCTTTGTACCACTGGTTTAATCTTTTAACAGCTTCTTGAAAGCGGCGGAGGTTAAGGGTGCTGCCATACTGAGGCCCGAAGATGTCATCTACGACTTTTTGGGGTACGGCACGACTGGGTTGTTCGGCAGGCACAGGAGTAACTACCACGCTTCGCAGCACCGGGTTAGGCTCCACCAAAAAGGTAACGCGCACGCCCAAAGGTGTATCCTCTGGCTCTACTGTGACGTTCCTGAAAAAGCCTGTGGCGTAGATGGCATTCACATCTTCCTGTAACTGGCTGCGGGTGGCAGTCCGTCCAGGGCGGGTGTTAATTGCCTCATAGACTTCGTTTTGCAGTTCTCCTTCGACGCCGCTAACTACGACTTCACCAACCAGCACTCGCGCTTCTGGCAAATCGGGGACTGGCGCAGGAGAAGGTTGAATATTTTCAGGGGTGGGAGCAGGTTCCACAGTTGGTGGGGGCGGAGGCACATCAATACTTGGCTGTGAGGGCGCTCCTGGGGTGAGATCGAATTCAATTCGATTCGGTGTCTCTTGTTGCGGTAACGATTCGGTGCCTCGTTCTGGAGTCACTGGCTCTGTTGCAGGCGTGGGGGCTGGATTTGGGGTTATAGGAGTCTGGCTGAGTACGGGCAATTTTTGGGGCGACTCTACAGCTCCCATCGTCTCTGGGGGGCTTACAGGGACTATGACATTGCCAACAGGTTGAGAAACAGCGCCAAGCGTTGTGGTGCCAACAGCAGCATCACTATTAACTGCTGTCTGATCTGGAGGGCTTACGGTCGCTATGACATTGCCAACAGGTTGAGAAACAGCGCCAAGCGTTGTGGTGCCAATAGCAGCATCACTATTAACTGCTGTCTGAGTTTTGACATAATCAGCCCACAAAGCAGCTGCTTCGGGAGCTTCCGGTGTAGAGTTTACAGTTTCTCCCCTAGCAGGGAATGATAAACCCAAGGCAGATGAGGCAGAAAAAACCGCCAATAAGAAAGGAGATAAGCGCATTTGATTACCTTTTTTTGACACTTCCACACACCATGTAAACAATTTGTCTTTAGTCCTTAGTCACTAGCTAATCGCTATTTTCTACTTGTCTCTTGAACTCTCTTGAGAACTTGCTGGTAGGCATCTTCCACCTGCCCTAAGTCGCGGCGGAACCGATCTTTATCCAGCACCCGCCGATCGGGATCTTCTTCAGACTCGTCCCAAAGGCGGCAGGTGTCGGGGCTGATTTCATCTCCCAGTCGCAGCTGCTGCTGTTGGTCAATGCCAAACTCTAGTTTGAAGTCCACTAGGGTAATCCGAGACTTGTGGAAAAAGTCTGTGAGGATTTCGTTGATTTGCAAGGCACTGGCCTTTAATTGGTCGAGCTGTTCTGGTGTTGCTAAAGACAATAATAAGAGGCGATCGCGTGTCAACAAAGGATCTCCCAAATCGTCATTTTTAAAATAAAATTCCACCAGCGGATAAGGTAAAACTTTACCGACTGGTAATCCTGTCTGTTGACATAGACTTCCCGCAGCAATGTTCCTGACTACGACTTCTAGCGGCACAATTTTCAGCGCCTGAACGCGCATTTGGTTGGGTGCCGGAGTATCAATGTAATGGGTGGGTATGCCTGATGCTTCCAAAAGCTGGAACAAATGACTAGAGATAGTACAGTTAATCTCTCCTTTGCCGACGATCTGACCCCGCTTTTTGGCATTAAAGGCAGTAGCATCGTCTTTGAAGTGAGCTAGCAGAATCTTCGGATCGTCTGTGGCATAGAGAATTTTGGCTTTGCCTTCGTAGAGGCTTATGTGTTGGGCAGACATGGAGAGTAGTTGTTTGTGTTGATGGATCGCCTTGGCAGCACACAAGATTTTAATCCCTTAGGAGCCGCATAGTGTAAACAGATGGGCAGATGGGATTAACTGGCACGTTTTAGATTAACTTTTGGTTAAATTTGGGTTAAAATTTTATTAAATGGATGATACTGTTTTATCTAAAGATCGCCTATAAAAGCTAGGCGGGGCGGCAAAACTTGAACCCAAAGTAACCAAAATCAACCGTGTATCCGAGTAGGGGGGAGCGATCGCTGGTCAAGGTGATGGGGGGAATGTCTGCCTGATCTAAACTTGCTTTTTAAGTCGTGGCGAAGAAAAAGTGAACCGTAAGTTAGTTTGTGAGGTAGAAAGTTAGGTAGTTTATGCTTAGGAGTTAGCTATGACAGACCGCTCTGATTTTTTGTATCCAAGAAGTCGTTACTACGGTCAGGTGAAGCCGGAGAATTTGGTTTTCAACGCTAACCTACAAGAATTTTCTCAAAAGGTGAACTACATCTGCAACTTAGAAACTTCAGGCAAAATCTCACCTACGGATGCCTACGAACAGATTAAGAATCTCTGGAAACAGTTGAAACAAACAAAAAAGCAACTGGGAATTGGCGAAGACCCCTTCCAGAACAGCGACGAAAACCCAGCGGATTCTTAGGTTTTCATCAGCGGTCAGTAGTCAGCTGGTAATAACTAATGAATAATTACTACTTACTTGCCATTGTGTGGACTCCATCCCAAGCATCTGAAGGTGGGTTGTCAAGGTAGTTTCTACACCGTTCCAGGTGAACTTTGACTGCCTGATCGTTAGGGTTTAGGCGGTAGGCATCATCAAAGAGGTTAATTGCTTTTTGGAAGTGCCTATTTATATAGGCTTGACGCCCATACTCGTAGAGATCCAAAAACTTTTTCGTAGAGTCGTTGAGAGGTTCTCGATAGTCACCTATCAATTCGTAGATACTGACGGCGGTATTTTTCCCTTTGACGCGGATTTTGTCTAGTTCTCGGACTAAGATGCGATCGCGACACAAGTTGTAGGTAAACTCGCTCAAGATAATATCGCAGCCATATTCTTTAGTAACGCTTTCCAGGCGAGAACTTAGGTTAACTCCATCCCCAATCACTGTATAATCCATTCGTTTGTGAGAACCGATGTTGCCAGAAACAACCTCACCCGAACTAATTCCAATCCCTATGTGAATCTGTGGCTGGTTGTCAAAAAAGCGACGCCTATTAAATTCGGATAGACGGCGGCGCATATCCAATGCTGATTGGATAGCCATCCAAGCATGATTTTCCGCTAGTGGCAGAGGTGCGCCAAACACCGCCATCAAAGCATCGCCGATAAACTTATCTAAGGTGCCTTCGTGGTTAAAGACTGCCTCAACCATTGTTTCAAAATACTGATTGAGCAGCGAAACCACTTCCGACGCACCCAAATTTTCCGTTAGGGTGGTGTAGCCGCGAATATCGGAAAATAAAATTGTTACATCTTTACGTTCGCTCAACATCAGGGCATTGTCGCCCAGTGCCATAACTTGTTCTGCCACCCTTGGGGTCATATAGCGGTACAGAGTGTTCTTCATCCGCTTTTCGTGGCTAATATCTTCCAACACCACCAAACCGCCTCTTACGCCTCCTTCGGGGTTGGTGAGAGGATTAACGGTAAGATTGGTACTGCGTTCAATTTCTTGAACTTGATCGACACTGAGAACCCAGTCGGCAGGAATCAGTGGATCGTTCCAGGGAATATATAATTTTGGATTGATGCGATCGCGTAGCGCCAAAATATAAGCCTCAGTTTGTCCTCCCTCAGCATTACAGCCTACTTCTGAATTCAAAGTTTCTCCTGCTGAAAGCTGACACTTGGCGCATTTCGCCTGTGCAGGCACTTCATTAGCTGACTGTTGACTCTTTGGTAAATACAAGCCAATTGTCAGGCTTTGTTCTGGCACATAATGCTTAGCGCCAGTTTTCAAACTATCCTGAAGCCGGAACTTGAGATTTTCAATCGGCACCACATCCCAGACGTAGCGCCCCACCAGTTTCTGTTCCCACAAATTTTTGTTGCATTTCCCCACAGCTTCCTTAATAGGGCAACCCAACAACTCCAGCGCCGCTTCATTAATCATCACAATTTGCCCCTGCATATCTGTGGAGATCACAGCATCCGAGAGACTTTGCAGGATGTCTTTCTGATACTGCTTTTCCACCAAGACATTCTCGAAGAGTTTGGCGTTTTCCAAGGCAATTCCCGCCTGGATATTAAACGCCTGCATAAACTCTTCGTCGGAACTGGTAAAACTGCCAGGGTGCTTATTAATCAACTGCGTCACCCCAATTAATTCATTAGCTGAATTAAACACTGGCATACAGAGAATATTTCGCGTCAAATAACCCGTCCGCTTGTCGGCGCTGGGGTCAAAACGCGGATCTTTGTAAGCATCAGCGATATTCAGCGCCTGACGAGTAGAGGCAACGTATCCGGCAATCCCTTTGTTGGAAGGAATCCGTATAGGTATGATCTCTGTGCCATCCTTGTTGGGGACTTTCGTCCAGAGTTCTCCTGTTTCTTTGCTCAGCATAAACAGGGTACTGCGGTCTGCCTTCATCAGATCCCGCGCTTGCTCCATCACATAGCGCAGTGTGGCTTCTAAGTCAAGACTCTGACCCAGATATGTTGTTGCCCGTAACAGTGCAGCTGCTCCCCGTTGCTTACGAGCCGCCACATAAAAAGATTGGCAGCTTTCCAAGATAATCCCGATGGAGGCGGCAAAGTCACGGAATCCTTGCTCATCCTCAGTTGTAAAGGGGGAATCTCCAGCTTTATTCAACAGTTGAACTACAGCTACAATCTGGTTTTTGCTGCTATAAATCGGCATACATAGCAGATTGTGGGTGCGGTAGCCCGGTCGTTCGTCAACTTCTTTGTTAAATAGCGGGTGGCTGTAAGCGTCGGGGATGTTGAGAGTTTCACCCGTGGTAGCTACCTGACCGGCAATACCGACATTAATGGGAATGCGAATTTCTTTAGTGGCTCTCCCGTTGTCGGTTTCGGGAATTTTCGACCAAAGTTGGTTTTTTTCTTCGTCAACTAAAAATATTGTAGTTCTGTCTGCTTGCAGAATTTGACCCATTTTTAGGGTGAAAGCGTCCATGACCTGCTCTAGCATGGATTCCAGAGCTTCGTTGTTGATCATGTCGATCGCCCGCAGAAACTGCTGAAATTCAGCGGTAATAAAGTCAAGCAAGCAGATAAACTCACCAAACGATAGCTCTTTGACACGCGATGTCAGGACGCTAGTACGATTAAGGGTGAGCTGAGATAAAGTCGCCAGAACGCTGCCAGTATTGGAAAGTGTCATGGGGAGGAGCAAGTGCCAGCTATGGTGTTAGCTATAAGGTGGTAGGACTGAGCCATTAGCTGTTTTTAGTAAGTAGCTGGTAAAAATCAACGTCAAATGAACATTGAGCTATAAAAATCGTGTATGGAGTCTATGTAGCCTCTATACGGGGAAAAAGGGTTTTTGGATCTCAGGTGGTTTTTGCCCACTTACTTACTTATGTAGTCGCTACTGGCTAAATTCTTTTTTTCGCACCTATTAACCTAATTTAACCTCGGTTACGATAAATGCTCATCAGTAGTTCTTAGTATTTAGCCATTAGTCTGTAGCCAGTTGTCAGTTATCCATGACTAATGACTGCTTTGTAGTAATTTTGTAGCTGACGGGTGGCAGCTGCCCAACCCCAGCGTTCAGCTTCTTTCCGGGCATTTTGCCGGAGGGTTTCTCGTTCTTGTTGATGAGCCAGCAGGCGTATTGTAGCTGCGATCGCGCCTTCTTCTTCAGCTGGGTCAAATAAATATCCGTTGACTCCATCTGTCACAATGTCGGGAATCCCCCCAGAACGTGCGGCGACGACGGGACACCCGGCTGCCATTGCCTCCAGAAGCACTAATCCCAGCGTTTCGGTGCGTGAGGGGAATATAAAGGCATCAGCTGAGGCAAAGGCACTGGCGAGGTCTACGCCTGTGAGATAGCCAACAAAATTGGTGGGTGTACCAGCAAAGTATTTTTCTAAGGCTTGCCGATGGGGCCCATCCCCAACTAAGGCGAGGCGGGCGTTGGGAATTGCTTCTAAAACTGGTTTGATGCGGTCAATTTCTTTTTCTGCACCAAGACGACCTACGTAAAGCAGCAAGGGGCTGTCTGGATGACCTTGGGTTAAACGCCTACGCATTTCCTGGCTTGCTAGATGCGGTTGAAACAGCTCTGTATCGACTCCCCGTTGCCACAAATCCACCCGCTCAATGCCGTGACTTGTAAGTTCCTGCATCATCGCTGTGGAGGTGCAGAGATTTAACCGGGCTTGGTTGTGAGCTGATTTCAGAAATTCCCACAATAAGCCTTCTAGGATTCCCCAGCCGTAGTGGTGGAGGTATTGGGGCAGATGAGTATGGTAAGACGCTACCAAGGGTACTCGCATCGTCTTGGCGTAATATATCCCTGCTAACCCCAGAATTGCGGGGTTGACGACATGAATTGTATCTGGCTGAAACTTTTCTAGCTCATACCCTATTGCTGGGCGTGGCAAAGCCATTTTCAACTCTGGATACCAAGGCAAGGGGAAGCCAGAGACTCCGTAGATTCTGGCTCCCTTGTATTCTGTCAACCCCCCATCTGGGGAAAATATCAATACTTGGTCGCCGTTGCGCTGTAAGTGTTCAACGGTGTGGCGCAGGCGCGTCACTATGCCGTCAACCTTGGGCAAAAAGGTTTCGGTGAAAAGAGCGATTCGCATAATTTGCTAATGGCTAATGACTAATGGCTAATGGCTAATGGCTAAGGGAACAATTAGCTATTAGCTATTAGCTATTAGCAACTGACTATCTGTGCCAAGAAACTTTGGGCAGAATTTGGTTTTTATCGACGCGGTTCTGGTATTTGACAGCAAAGTTGAGCAGTGAGTCAAGCAGTGCTTCGGAGAGATAATGGGGTTGTAAGCCTAGATCGAGTAGGTTGGTGTTTATGGCGTTGAAGTAGTGTTCTTCCTTCTCAACTCTGGGGTTATCGAGGTTATTAATTTCGACATTGAGTCCCAAGGCATTGCCAGCTTTTTTCACCATTCCGGCTAAATCGGCGATGCTGAATAGTTCGGTGAACTGGTTGAAGACGCGAAACTCGCCTGCTTGGGCGGGATTTGCGATCGCTATTTCAATACATCGCACTGTATCCCGAATATCCAAAAAGCCTCTCGTCTGTCCGCCCTTACCATAGACCGTCAGCGGATGACCAATTGCCGCCTGAATACAGAAGCGGTTCAGCGCTGTGCCAAACACACCGTCGTAATCCAATCGGTTAATCAACAACTCATCCATGCCAGTTTCTTCCGTCAAAACGCCGTAAACAACGCCTTGATTCAAGTCTGTAGCGCGTAGCCCCCAAATCCGGCAAGCAAAGTGGATATTATGGCTGTCGTGGACTTTGCTGAGGTGATACATCGATCCGGGCTGCTTTGGATACGGCAAAGTATCTTTGCGCCCGTTATGCTCAATGGTGATATAACCTTCTTCGATATCAATGTTAGGAGTACCGTACTCGCCCATTGTCCCCAGCTTCACTAAGTGGCAGTCGGGGAAATCTTCCTTGATCGCGTACAGGATATTCAGCGTCCCGACCACATTGTTAACCTGGGTCATTACGGCGTGTTCCCGGTCAATCATCGAGAAAGGTGCCGAACGCTGTTCGCCAAAATGCACGATTGCCTCTGGTTCAAACTGGTGCAGCGCTTTCGAGAGGAAATCGTAGTTGGTGATATCGCCAATAAACAAGTCAATGGATTTGCCAGTGAGGTCGCGCCAGCGCTGAATACGTTGCTGTATCGGTGCAATTGGGGTCAGGGTATCTGCGCCCAGTTGTGCATCCCAGTGCCGCCGCACTAGGCTATCCAGAATCCCGACTTCGTAACCACGATTGGAAAGATAGAGTGCGGTTCCCCAACCGCAATAGCCGTCACCGCCAATAACCAAGACTTTCATACTGGTTCATTAAATCTCGCTTGCCAATACTCGGTAAATTTACCAGGTTTGGGGCCACTCTAGACCATCGAAGTGAATTACTTTCGAGCGATCGCGTAGTACACCATACCTAAGTTTGTAGTAGTTGGATTCTTTCTCCTCTATCCTTCTGCCTTCGTCATCATTCTTTGGGCAGAAAGGTTAGCCCCTGTAATGGCGACAATGGGATCTAGTTGGAGTGTTTCCAGTTGCTGCATGGATTAAAGGTTGGAACCTCCAACTTTGTAACCCTTTAAACCTTGACTTCATCGGCGAAGCTTGCCCAGCGGACGAAGTGGAACGGGCCTGCGACTGAACCCCAAATATGCTCATCTGTTTCGGGGTCGCGTCCCCGGTCAAGACTGATAAATTTGGTGTCGTCAATCTCGAAGGTGCTGTCGAGATAGGTGTTTTGACCTTTGCGAACTACCATGCAAGCTTTACCGGGTTCGACGTGACCTTTGAAGCTGCTGCCCGTCCACTCAACTATCATGTTGCAACCGGGTAATTTCTCCAGATTTTCTGCTTTCAAGGTTTGCAGACGGTTTAAATCGCGGGAAGCACCGTAGAACTGTTCTTCTTGCTTAACGGTGTAGTTTTCGATTTCGATGCGATCGCCTGCTGCAATCAACTTTAAAACCCGCAGCCGATAGGGGCTATTGATCATATAGTCATAAGCTTGTTCGACAAGGAAGCTCACGCCTGAGAGCAGTTCTAGAGGCAAAGGACGCATACAGACGCGAATATGGGCAAAAAAGGGCGGATTCTCAAAAGCTTGTGCTTGATTGCTGAAGTCGGCTGCCATCAAGCGAGCTAAGGTGGCAATATCAGTAGAATGGGTCATTGTTTATAAAAAGGCAGATATTTAGCAGCGATCCCCTTATTTTAAAACGAGCGATCGCCTCTATTGAAGGTTTGCGAACTATGAATTCTCTAGAACGAATGCAGTTGTCTTTGAGTGGGCTTTCAGTCGGAGACGCACTTGGGCAAAGGTTTTTTGGGGTTGGAGAACAGCTGAACGAGCGAATACAACAGCGTCAGGTTCCCCCTAGGCTCTGGCGCTACACTGACGATACCGAGATGGCACTTTCGATCGTGGAGACGTTGTGGCGTTACGGGCGGATCGAGCCCGATGTCCTAGCCCAGTCGTTTGCCGAACGGTACAACCCTTCTCGTGGCTATGGTGCTGGGGCGCAGCGGCTGTTAATCAAGCTTCAATGGGGAGCAGACTGGCGAGTTGAGGCTTCACAGATGTTCGGGGGAAGCGGTTCTTATGGCAATGGTGCGGCGATGCGAGTAGCACCTTTGGGCGCTTACTTTGCCGACAATTTAGCAGGAGTGCGGGAAAATGCCATGCTCTCAGCTCAACCAACGCACGCCCATCCAGAGGGCATTGCTGGGGCTGTTGCTGTCGCTGTTGCGGCTGCACTTGCCTTTCAGGTAGGGGAAGGTGAGTGTATGCAGCCTGTACAATTTCTAGAACTTGTTGCCGAAAACGTTCCTGAAAGCGAAACTCGTAGCGGCATTAAGCAAGCAGCAGCGATTTACACCACATCTCCATCGGTAGTAGCACGACAACTGGGTTCGGGATACAAAATTTCCGCTCAAGATACAATACCTTTTGCCCTCTGGTGTGCTGCCCATCATCTGCAAGACTATCAGGAAGCTTTCTGGGCGACCCTGAGCGGTTTAGGAGATATGGATACAAATTGCGCCATTGTGGGCGGTATCGTCGCCCTCTCTGCACGCCAACGAGGAATACCTACCGATTGGATTGAGTCGCGGGAGCCTTTTCCTGATGATTTTTTAAGGATTTTGACAGACGAAAGTCATTAAAAGTGCAAAATTAAAAAGACAGATTCTTTTTAATTTTTTACTTGTTCCTCCACTGGCGGACATACAGATTTATAGAAATCCTCAATGATACTTCCGGGTTGAATTTGCATTTCTAGCAATTTGTCTTCTTTACCTATATCGTTTTCAGAAACAATGCGACCATTTGGATCAAAACGAATCGAACGCCGCCAGCGGAATAAGCCTTTTTTACAGTTTATGGAATGATAATTATCTACTCCAAAAGCGCCGTCAGGTTGAGGAGTTGTAAAGAGGTTACGCCGCCAGAATTCTACAATATCTCCCTTCCTAACTATGCGCTCCGGGTCGATATATATGGGGGTGTTGTCGGGTGATTTGCTGATTTCCACCCAAGATGCGATCGCGTTCAAACTAGCATTGATGGCGATGAAGCTTATCCCGGATAATAGAGCTATGCGCGACAGTTGAAGTTTTAGCAGCTTATTCATTGGCTTACAAAAATTATTCCTAATTTCTTGGAAATGTTTAATTTGGTTGAAAAGGAAAAAGAAACAAATGAATAATTTGTTTCTTTTTCCTTTAAATTTCCCCTTTTTCAGGGGAGTTGGGGGAAGCGCATTTTATTTTTCAGCGCCCATTTTTAAGACGAAACAAAAAAAACTTAGTTACTTGCTCAGGTTGGAAATTATCATCGCTAACCAGAAGTAAACTTTGGCTGCCATCAGGTAAACGAGGGCCAAAAGTCATCCCTTCAAAGTTCGCTAAAGCCACACCTAATTCATCCAAGTTTAATAGTAACTTTTTCTTGACTGGGTTAATTCCACTAACCTCACCCTTGAGGCTGGGAACACGAGAAATATCAGTGGCTCCGCCAGTTGCTGCTTGATAAATCCGCACACTAAAACCTAATAAACTCAAAGAACGTTCTAAAGTGAGAAAATGCCCACCCGTATCCACAGCTAATAACTCCGCCAAGCCATCTTTTAATGCCGCACTGGGGGGAGGCTCCATTTGATATAAATGTTCGGCAATTACCAGCGGAGGCCCATCGGTGATTAAATAGTGCAGTAAACGACATTTGGCTCCCTGGCTGGAATTAGCTGGTTCTTTATCCTGCATCAAAGATGATTCTGTAGCTGTAAATAAGCGAATTGCTTCTCCTTTAGCGGGAATCGTACCGAAGGGACTAAGGGTGAGTGATTCAAATCCTAAGTTATTTTGAATGCCAGTTGTTGCGTCTTTATTGGATTTTGTAGCATCAACAAGATAACGCTCTGGGATGGGCAAAGTTTGCCGTAGCCGTCCGGTTTCTAAGTCAAATTCGCCTACAACGGGAGAAACGCCATTAGGGGGAATGCCTTCGCTAGCGATAAATACGGATTTTTGGGGAGTAATGGCAATTCCTTCAGTATCCAGGGTGCCTTTAGGATAAGTTTTGCCTTGCTCGTCGGTGAGAAAGGTAACGTCTTCAACTTCTACTTTCTGAAGGCTGATCTGGCGATCGCTATCATCATTTAAAATTAGCTTCAGCGTGTAGAATCGGGCGGGAGCAAACGTGCCACGGTCATCGGAAATGGCATAGAAACGGTTTTGCTGTCGGTCGTAGGTCAGTCCCGATAAGCCCCCAACGGGTGTATCCTTAAATTTCATCTTGGGCAGCTGGTACTCTCCCAAAAAATCTAGGGATAGATCCAGAAACACCCGATCTCGTGCCACCCCTGGCTGGATGCCACAGGAAGTGAGAAAAATTAAGAATGCGATCGCTATGCCCAAAAGCCTTGGTAGCAACCTAAATTTGCTCCGGTTCACCGACTCCCTCCTAAACTTGACTGTTCATCTGGAAACTCTGGTTTTACTGTAACAGTCGAAAAACTATGAAGTATAAAGTATCAAATATTATCTTGTATCTAATATGCAGAAGTTGATGGCTCAGGTGTGGTATAAGCAACGTCCCTCAAAAGCACTCTTTTTAGGAATTACCGCTTTGTTCCTGCTGTGTTCGGGTTCTGTCGGTTGGGCAGCTGAGGATGATAAACCCAAAATCAACCCCCTAGAAATAACGACACCCGATCCGCTGTTGCCTTCTCCACCAGTAGAGCGTCCCGCCACCCCCCAAGAAATCCGCCTATTGAGAGAGGCTTTGGATGATTTAAACGCCCAAGCAACTGAACAGCTAAAAGCAGGCAATGCACCAGCAGCTTTTGAAATTTGGTATCGGGAAGTGCGCTTGCGGCGATCGCTTGGTACGGTCGAAGAGGTGCAAGCATTGGGACGGATTGGCGATATTGCCTGGACGAATAATCAAAAAGCTGATTTGCAAATCATCACCCAGCGTCTACAAACGATTCGGGCTGAGGCGTTGGGAAAGCCGATCCGCAAAAACGAGAAGCGTCCTTTGGGGACAGCAGATGTTCCTGCTAGCGTAACTGATGTCACACCAGAAAATGCGGAGCTTTTGCAAGCTTTGGGTCAAGCTTACCAGCAAATTCGCTTACCTGGGGAAGCTGTGGAGATTTATCAACTAATTTTAGCTGATGCCCGCCAGCGGCAAGATGCTGCGACAGAAGAAGCAACGCTGAAGACAATTGCTCAAGGGCACATGAGTTGGTTTGATTATCCCAAAGCGGCGGCAGCTTATGAGGAGTTGCTGGTTTTGGCGAGTCAAAAAGGCGATCGCGTTAGCGAAGTCGTTTATCTACAACAACTAGCGTATATTTACGACAAGGTAAAGCAACCGGAAAATTCTCTCAAGTTTAAGCAACAGCTTTTGCAAAACTACCTCACCGATCCGCAAGCGGCAAATCAAATCCCAGCGATTAAGATAGCGATCGCAGACGACTATCAAGCCCTCAATCCACCAAACCCAGACGCGGCAAGCCAAAACTATCAGGAAGCCTATAATTTAGCATGGACTTTGCAACAGTTTGCCTCTGCCAGCGAAGCCTTGAAGAAACTGGGCGATCTCTACCGAAATTATAAAAAGCCGGAATTTGCTTTGCAGGTTTATCAAGTTTTATTGCAGGTAGATCAGCAGTCGTACAATTACTACAACTTGATGAATACCTACGATCAAATGGGACAAATTTATCTAGAACGTGGGGACATGGAGCAAGCCAAGACAGCGTTTCAACAAGGGCTGGAATTAGCAAAGTCTTTGAAGTATCAAGAAAATTACTTTGTCACTCAGATTGAACGAGTGAGTAAGCAAGATTAGCTCAATAGCGTCTGCCCAGATGCAAGAGAAAGCGCGATCGCTTAATAACGAATCCGAGGATCGATATAGGCATTAATGATGTCAATCAAAATGCTGGCAAATACCACAATTGAAGCAAAAAATATCATGATGCCTTGAACTGTGGGATAATCTCGTAAAGAAATTGCCTCATACAAACGATTACCTAATCCGGGCCAAGAGAAGGTAACTTCTGTTAAAACGGCACCGCCTAGCAAAGCAGCAAGAGTTAACCCCAGGACGGTAATTACTGGGATCATGGCATTTTTCAAGGCATGGGCAAACAGAATCCGCCTTTCGGGAATGCCTCTGGCTCTTGCGGCTTCTACGTAATCTGCTTTGAGAGTTTGCTTCAAATTTACTCGCACAATCCGCTCGAAAATCCCGCTGAGGAGGATTCCTAGTGTCAAGCTAGGGAGGGCAAGATGATGTAAAGCGATGAAAAATTGGCTGAAGTTACCGCTTAAGAGGCTGTCAATGGTGTAAAGACCTGTGATGCTGGGGGGAGCTGGCAAAGTTAGGGGAAAGCGCGATCCGAGAGGAAACCAGCCCAACTGTACTGAGAAAATCAGCTGTAGGATCATCCCCACCCAAAATAAAGGCAGCGAGTAGCTGATGATGCCAAATAAACGCCCACCAGCGTCTAAAGCGGTTCCGGGACGGGAGGCGGAAAGGATACCAACACCAACGCCAACGATAAATGCGATCGCCATACTAAAGACGGCTAATTCCACTGTCGCCGGGAAGTATTGCCCAATTACCTCCCACACCTCTAGTCCGCGACTGGTGATAGATTTACCCAAATCTAGATGCAGTAAATCTCCTAAATAGCGAATGTATTGCACCCACAGCGGGTCAGATAGCCCCAACTCTTGACGATATCTTACCTTGACATCTTCTGGGGCGCGACCGCCTAAAACCGCATCGACTGGATCTCCTGGTGTCGCCCGGAGGAGCAAAAATACGATGGTGACAATTGTCCACAGCATTAAAGGTGCTAGAAGGACACGGGCGAAAATGTAATATTGTAGGGCTTTAGAACGTGACATTTTTTATCTCGTTGTTGAGGAGGTAGAGCCTCCAAATTCTAGTTCCCAGGCTGAGCCTGGGAACTAGGTTGGCTCGGCAAGAGCCGAGCGGTAAAATTATTTGCTAATCGTCCAAAAAGCAAAATCTTGAGTCGGGTTGATGCGAAGACCATTGACACCTTTTTGGGCAAAGGCGTAATCTTTACTTTGCCACAAGGGGACGTAGGGAACATCTTTGGCGAGTAAGTCTTGAATTTCTGCGAAGACTTTCTTTCTGGCTTCGGGATTTTGTTCTTTTCGCTGCTGTGCAATTAGCTGGTTCATGCGATCGCTATAGTAAAACGACCCCTGAGTTTGGCTGGCTCCTTCTTGACACCCGGTTGCTGCTGAACCTTTGGTACAATCCAGAAACGGCTGCACGTAGTTGTCAGGATCGAGAAAGTCTGGATACCAGTCCAGTAAGACTGTCTGATAAATTCCCTGGGACACGTTCTTAAAAAAGCTGGCAGAATCTTCAGTTTTGACTTCAAATTGCAGCGTCCCACCGAACTGTTGAGTCGCTAATGCTTGGAGTGTACCAGCAGCGAGTCGGCGAGTGGGTGAAGTAGATGGATACCAAACCTCTAACTTTAGGGGGTTGGTGGGAGAGTATCCGGCTTCCTGCAACAGTTGTTTTGCTTTTTCGGTGTTGCCATCGCCATACTGGTCTTTGAATACTGGCTTGTAGACATCAAAGGTTGTCGGCACCATGCTATAAAGTGGTTCGGCTTGATTTTTCAGCGATCGCTCATTTACCAGCGGTCGATTTACCATCGATGCGATCGCTTGCCGTACTATTGGGTTATCCAGGGGCTTAGTTTTCGTATTCAGCACCATGTAACTAGCCGCACTTCCCTGAGACTCGTTAACCTGCCAACTGCCTTTTGTCCCCCCATCTTTCAAGCTGGCAATCTGATCTGGATCGAGAGATAGGTAAGCAACATCAACGCCGCCAGTACGAAATGTGTTATACAAGTTAGCTGAATTGGTCAGCACCTGTACATCAATTCCCTTATTTACAGGTTTTTCTCCCCAGTATTTATCAAATACATCCAACCGTTGTGACTCGCTGCTAAACTGCACCAATTTGTAAGGGCCAGTGCCTACAAATTCGTTTGGTTTGAATTTTCCTGCGCCAATTTCATAGACTTTCGGGGAAACTGCACTAGCACCGTTAAAGGCAAGCAGGGAGGGAAAGGCCGCAAAAGGCTTTTTCAATTTGATGCTTAATTCATACTCGCCGCTTGCCTGCACCGAGTCCACAATATCGCCTAATAGGAATGACGGTTTACCTTTGTTTTCGATGAAGCGTCGCAGAGAAAATGCCATTGCTTCGGCGTTGAAGGGGGTGCCATCGTGAAATACAACACCTTGACGCACGGGGATGGTATAAGTTAACCCATCTGGACTGACTTTAGGTAATGCTGTTGCTAACTGGGGTTTGAGGTTGGCGGTTCCCGGTTCGTAGGTATACAAGCGATCGCCCAAATTATAGTGCAAGTAGCTTGCTGCCAGCTCGTAGTTATCCGCTGGGTCCATCGTCCGTGGCTTCTGGGTGGTGCCAATGGTAATACGACCTCCACCAGCACCAGGAGAAGGAGACACAGCAGTATCAGCACTCGGTCTTCTACCGCAGCTGACTGCTAGAAATAAACAAAGGGAGAACAAACAAAAAAATTGTCCTGCGCGTCGCCACTGTCTGATGAACATCTATGTCTTAGTTAAGGATTAACTCGCGAGTCGTTATCAACTTTCCGTGCATTGAATTATAAATCCGTCCAACGCCGATTTTTCTAATTGGGATACTGCGATCGCACTTAACGTACTTTTTCGCCTCTCAGTTGCCGACTCTAGCCTAAAAATACTCCTGAAACAGCAGCTATAATAGCCGTCTGGTGTTTGGCAAGTAAAGCGCGACGTCTCTGCTTGACCCAACATTTTGCTAATCTAGCCGAGAGTTAAAGCAATTTTCGAGGATTGTCTATGGACGACACATTTATGACTATCCCCAACAACTGGCAGGACTGGCTAACTGTATTCGGCTATATAGTCTTTACTAGCTTCATCATCTGGCGCGTGTTTGCAACAAAACCGAAGTAAAGAGCGATCGCATATGTCAAGTTTATTGGCGATTTTATTATGGTTGTAGATATTCCAAAGGAGACAATTGTTCGATAGACGAACTAAATCATTATCGCAATTTAATTCAAAAAATATTAATTCAATACTATGAGCGGGTGTCTAACACTCCTCAAGATGGTATGGGAATGTTTGGCATTTGATGAGATTCGAGACCACTATTTTTGGTTTCACCTTGGCTGGGATGGCAAACATAGGGTTCAATCGGTAATGGTTTACCTGCGAATTCGAGATGGAAAGATTTGGGTTGAAGAGGACTGGACAAAGCAGGGAATTGTCAAGGAACTGTTAGAAGCTGAGGTTCCCCATGAGGATATTGTTTTGGGATTTCAGCATCCCAGTAAGCGACCGTTGACAGAATTTGCAAGTGCTTAGTTTGGATTTTTGGTCTGATTGCGATCGCATAAAGTTTACGCTACATTATTAGCTTCGTCAGGTAAGGTAGGCAATGCCCACCCTACCTTTGAGCTGATAGGGTGGTTTTAAGCAACGTATGGAAAGTTAACAATGTCCCTAGCGATCGCGCCTACGCCTTAAACTTCTCAATAATCAGCAAATCAAATCGAATAGTACAGTGGGAAAGATTTTGCGTCTTTTGGCTTGACAAATACTTGTTGTTGTGTATTGAGTTGCAATTGGTCAAACTTTTCGCGGGAAATGTTCGCTGTCACCACCTGACCATCATCTAAGATTAATTCTGCTTGAATTTCCCAACCTAGATGAATCAAACGATTGACTCTGGCAGATACAGTAGTTCCGTTTGGCTCAGTTTGAATTACCACATCATGGGGACGCAAAAATATCTCCGGTTGGCTGGAATCAAACCCGTTACCCTGGAAAATGTGTGAACTACTGGGTAACACGTTTACCGGACCAATAAAACTCATCACAAAAGGCGTGGCTGGGTGGTCGTAAATTTCGGCTGGCGTTCCCACCTGCTCAATTTTGCCTTTGTTCGTCACCACGATTTCATCAGCAACTTCCATCGCTTCTTCCTGGTCGTGGGTGACGAAAACCGTTGTAACGTGTACTTCGTCGTGCAGCCGCCGCAACCAAGCTCGTAGGTCTTTGCGAACTTTAGCATCTAATGCCCCAAAGGGTTCATCCAGCAGCAATACTTTGGGTTGAACTGCCAGACTTCGCGCTAGGGCAACTCTTTGCCGCTGACCTCCGGAGAGTTGGGAAGGATAGCGATCGCCTAGTCCTTTCAATTGAATTAACTCTAGCAATTCTTCCACCCGCGCCTTGATTTTTGCCTTGGGAACTTTTTGAATTTCCATGCCAAAGGCGATATTGTTGCGGACACTCAGGTGCTTAAACAGGGCATAGTGCTGAAACACAAACCCGATATTTCTATCTTGGACGCTCTGATTTGTGGCATCTTTGCCAGTGATCCAGATTTTGCCACTATCTGGTATCTCTAGACCAGCTATTAGCCGCAGTAGCGTAGATTTTCCCGAACCCGAAGGCCCCAATAGCGCCACCAGAGAGCCAGTTTTAATTTCTAAGCTTACCTGGTCAACGGCTTTGAAACTGCCAAACTGTTTAGATACGTTTTCAACAACTATGCCCACTGCTTTCAACCCCTAGACAAGAACTTTCTTGAATTTATCCTGGGTGGTAATCAACCCGCAAAATATCAGAATAAAATAATCTCCGGTTTCCCGATGATCTTACCGTATTTTGTTATATCACACATGGAGAGGATTGGGAATTGGGGACTAGGGACTGGGGACTAGGGGCTGGGTAAGATTCTTCCCAATCCCCAATCCCCAATTCCTTATCCCCATTTGTAGATGTGTTAAGCTCTGTTGCAATTCAGTAAGATCCAGAGGGCTAGGCTTCAGCTAAATAGAAAGTCCGTGATAACATCTCACCTTGTAGCCGTAAGAAATTGGGAGAAGACCTTTGACACTACGGGTTGCTGTTGTAGGATCGGGACCTGCGGGTTCATCTGCTGCCGAAACCTTGGCAAAAGCCGGAATCGAGACTTACTTGTTTGAGCGCAAGCTAGACAACGCCAAGCCTTGTGGCGGGGCAATTCCGCTGTGCATGGTGAGTGAGTTTGATCTGCCGCCAGAGATTATCGATCGGCGGGTGAGAAAAATGAAGATGATCTCACCTTCCAATGTTGAAGTTGATATCAATATCCAAAAAGAAGATGAATATATCGGTATGTGCCGTCGCGAGGTGCTGGATGGCTTCTTGCGCGATCGCGCTGCCAAGTTGGGTGCTAATTTAATCAACGGCACCGTTTATAAACTGGATATACCCACAAACAATACTGACCCTTACACCTTGCACTACGCCGATCATTCGGATGGTAGCGCTGAAGGAGTAATGAAGACCCTGAAAGTCGATTTGGTAATTGGGGCAGATGGTGCAAATTCCCGCGTTGCTAAGGCAATTGATGCCGGGGATTATAATTATGCGATCGCTTTCCAAGAGCGAATTCGCCTGCCAGATGACAAAATGGCTTACTACAACGACCTGGCAGAAATGTATGTCGGTAACGATGTCTCTACTGACTTCTACGCCTGGGTATTCCCCAAATACGACCACGTAGCTGTCGGTACTGGCACCATGAAGGTGAACAAAGCCGACATCAAAAATCTGCAAGCAGGCATCCGCGCCCGTGCTGCCCGTAAGCTTGCAGGCGGTGAGATTATTAAAGTAGAAGCTCACCCGATTCCAGAGCATCCCAGACCCCGCCGCGTCGTCGGTAGAGTCGCCCTAGTAGGAGATGCTGCCGGAACTGTCACCAAGTCTTCTGGTGAAGGTATTTACTTTGCCGCTAAGTCGGCGCGGATGTGTGCTGAAGCCATTGTGGAATTTTCCAACGGTGGTCAGCGCATTCCTAGTGAAGCCGACCTTAAGGTGTACCTGAAGCGTTGGGATAAGAAGTACGGACTCACCTACAAGGTGCTGGATATCCTGCAAACCGTCTTCTATCGTTCCGATGCTACCCGCGAAGCCTTTGTAGAGATGTGCGCTGACAAAGACGTGCAGAAGCTGACATTTGACAGCTACCTCTACAAAACGGTTGTCCCAGCAAATCCCTTGATTCAAATGAAGATTACTGCCAAAACCATTGGTAGTTTGCTTCGGGGTAGTGCTTTAGCTCCTTAATCGCGCCTCCATTACCTGATAATCTCCGACTAGACCAGTGTCTAGGCATCATTAAGATGTCTGATGCTGGTCTTTTTCGCGAACCGGGCTAATGGCTGCGGCATCTACCGTAAATTTACTTGGTTAAGTAAACTTTTTATTACACATACTCATTTATAAGTATGGTCATTGATGCTATATCTTCACACTTTAATGAAGACTTGGTAAAGAGGGAACTTTTTGCTTGCGTGCAGCTCCTGGGCAGAGTTACTTTGGCTTAAGCAAGCTACCTAAGAGATAAATTATGTTAGTTAAATTCACCAACGTTCAGTTTAAATTAGCTACCGCTGCGCTAAGTATTACCGCAGTGGTGGGCATAACAGGTCAAGCCCAAGCTATAACTTTTACAGGAACATCATCTGGCTCGTGGGGATTGCCTACTAATCCCTCTAGCAGTACCTTTCTATCTAATCAGAATGGCGGTATAAATAATCGTCTAACTTGGGGCGATCCTGCGGCTGGTAGCTTCACCAATTTCGTCCAGTATGATGGTGTAGGCTTTAGCGCTAGCAAGGATAGCTTGTTCAACCTTGGCAATCTGTCTTATCGCAATGGTGCAACGTTCGATAACTTTGACGGCGACTTCCCGCTCAGTGTTGCTCTGTCTTTGAGCAATCCTTTGAGTACCACAGAGACTTTTGACTTCTCATTTAACATCTTCAACACACCCAACGACACTGGCAATCCGGTTTTAGATGGGGACAGATTACGTTTTTCTACTGCTGGTGTATCCAGTCAAATGTTTAGCTACCAAGGAGTTGATTACACTCTGGAACTGGTTGGCTTCTCTTCTGATGGCGGTAACACCGTCGTCAGCGAATTCAACGCACCCGAACAAAGTACCGCCCGCGCCTCTTTGTTCGGTAAACTGACTGCTGTTGAACCACCAGCAAAGACACCTGAACCTGCAAGTGTAGTTAGCCTGTCTCTATTAGGTATCTACGGTGCTGCTCGTCGTAAAGGAAGCAAGCTAAAAGCTGTAAAAGTTGCTGTTTCGTCTAAGTAAGATACTGAGGCTCTGCCTCATATTTTCGTCACCCAGTTTACGCCTGGTAACGAAAAGAAGGCAAAACAAAGAGTTTTCTCTCTTTGTTTTGCCTTTTGTATGAGAGCCTTTTCCCTTTTAAACTGCGTCTGCGGTCATTTGTTCAGCGTTTGGCAACTCTAGACAATAGCCTGCACCGTATACAGTTTTGATATAGCGTGGGTGACGCGGATCTGGCTCTAGCTTCGTTCTTAAGTGCCGGATATGCACCCGAATGGTTTCTATGTCATCATCCGGGTCATACCCCCAGACTTCCCGCAGAATTTCACTGGGAGAGACAGTTTGACCGTGCCTTTGGAGTAAGCAGTGCAATAGTTCAAACTCCAGATGAGTTAGCTTAACCGTTCCACTGAACCAGATAGCCTCAAATCTTTCTGGTACTAACGTTATCGGCCCATAGCTGAGGATTTCCGAGTGTTTGGCTGCTTGAGGGATGCGGTCTGTACGTCGCAACAACGCCCGCACTCGTGCCAGCATTTCTTCGACTTCAAACGGCTTGGTCAGGTAATCATCGGCACCAGCATTAAAGCCTTCTACTTTATTTTGAGTCTGACCCAGTGCTGTCAACATTAGCACCGGAATATCGGCAGTACGCTCATCCCGCCGCAAGCGCTGGCAGACGGTAAAGCCGTCTACCTTGGGCAGCATCAAGTCGAGCATGATCAGGTCTGGTTGCAGTTGCATAGCCAAAGCCTGACCTTTTATGCCGTCTGGTGCTTGGCTGACATCGTATCCAGCCATTTCCAGATTGATTGAGACTAATTCTGCGATCGCAGCGTCGTCGTCGATGACGAGTATCCGGGGCATCACTAGAAATTTATGGCTACAGTTTTTTTTAACTTTCAATAAGAACCTTCATAGAAATACAAAGATTCCTGTACAGATTATACGCAAGATTATAAATTCTTCCTAAAGATAGTCTTGTACTATTCAAAAAATCGCTATATAGGTTGAGTAAGAACCGTTTGCCGACGGTAATACAACTTAATATTTTCCCAACCACCATCAAAAAGACTGGTTTAGGAAAAAATATATTGGGCAGCAGCGGGGACATTCTGCCGATATTGACAAAATCTTATAAATTACTTGGCAGCAACTAGCAAATAGGTGGTATTGGTAAATAAGCCAATCCAGACAACACTTCTACGGGAGAGCGCGACATCTTTAACCTGCTGTGTTGCCTGACAAGGTGGTGCCTGTAAGGTAATGACCCCACAGGGAATTAGCGTGATGTCGGCTTTTGGCAGGTTTTCCAGTTTTGACAATAGCTGCTCAATCCCATTAGGAACATTAACGATCGCTAGATCCAACAGCCCTTCACTCCCAGTGGCTTCTAGGAGGGCAAGGTTTGCTCCATCACAACTCTTAGCGATGTCGATAACTTCTTGCCCGCTTCCGCGCGACACCTGCACCAGTAATTGCCGCATATCTCCCTGCCTAAACTGCGATCGCTCTCAGGGTATATCAATGGAGTTAAAGCCTGCATCACAGTTTAGGTAGATTTCACTGTCCGAGTAAGGATGCGATCGCGTTCGCTAAATATTCATACTGTGCTGGCGTGTTGTAAATTTGAGCAGAGATGCGAACTAGCTGCTTAGGGCGTGCGGGAAAAAATATTATTGGCACCTCAATGCCAAAAAGCTCCCACAAGGCCTCTTGTAGCGGCGGGAGCAACCTTGTTCCTCCTCCAACGTCATCCGCATCATCCGGCAAAGGGATAACCGCCAGGGAACCGATCATCTCATCGGGGCAGGGCGGCAATACTAAAAGCCTCTCACAAAGCATCTGCCTTGCTGCCAAAACCATTGTGCGGTTGCGCTGCATCAACTCCTGCCATCCGCCCGGTAGTAGCGATCGCATAAACTGAATTGCTTCTGGTACACACAGGTAAGCTGTAGGATCGTGGCTGCCTGTCCAGTCGAATTCTAGATGAAAGCGCGATCGCTCTTGACGGGGAGAGTTAGCACCGTGGCTAATTGTTAACGGACGAATTTCCGCCTGCTTCTCGCGTCGCACGTACAGAAATGCTGCACCTTTTGGCGCACACAGCCATTTATGACAGTTGCCAGTGTAATAAGTCGCCCCAATTTCTTCCAGGTTCAGAGGCACCATCCCCGGTGCATGAGCGCCGTCTATTAGTGTATCAACGCCACAAGCGGCAAGCTGGCGAACTAGCTGCTGGATGGGAAATATTAGCCCGGTTTGGCTGGTTATATGATCTAAGAGTGCTAACTTGGTTTGCGGTCGAACTTTGTCCATCACCGCTTGGATTACTTGTTCTGGCGACGTGATGGGGAAAGGTACTGTTGCGACTACGACTCGCGCCCCAGTACGACTAGCAATAAAATTGAGAGCGTTGCGGCAGGCGTTGTATTCTTGGTCTGTTGTCAGTAATTCGTCGTTTGGGGATAACTGGAGCGATCGCAATACTGAATTCACCCCTGTGGTGGCATTCGGCACAAACGCCAAGTCCCCAGGATCGGCACCCACAAATGCTGCAAGTTCTTTCCTGGCTGCGTCTAGCAGTTCCTCATACTCTCGGACAAAAAATCTTACTGGTTCTCGTTCTAGTTGCGATCGCAGGCTTTGCTGCTTTTCCAACACTGGCACAGGAGTGGCACCAAACGATCCGTGATTCAGGAACGTTACCGCCTCGTCGAGCAACCATAATTCCTGAAACTCTGAAGGATGAAGTCTAACTGACATTTCTTACTTCATCCTTCATCCTTAAATTAATCAAACTCCCCAGGCAAGATTCGAACTTGCGACCAATCGATTAACAGTCGATCGCTCTACCACTGAGCTACTGAGGAACGTTAGCTTTTTCTTTTCAACAGTTACTTATCTTATCTACAACTCTTAGTATTTGGCAAGCCCTTTAGCAAAATTTTTATATTTCCTTAATATTTCCGAGTCCATAAAGGGATTTTTACACTTGCTGGGCGCTGTACTATTTTTGACCCAGACGCCACTCAGCCAGGCGCTGGCGGGCTTTCGCATCAATAGAATCAGCTAAAAACCGACCTGATGATTTTTTCTTAGGTTTATTTCTCCGCCGCAGGCAATTAGCTGTAGATTCCACGTCGTAGCTTAGCTGTAGAGCTGACATACATTCTGCCCCATACCCGACTACTGTTAGTTGCTGCGCCCTGTCGGATGTGGCAACAATCAATCGCGGCGAGTTTCTGGAGAAGTTGCGACTATAGGAAGCACAGGCTTTTTCTATGTATGTGTCTGCTGTCTGCCCAAAATCGGTGTAATAAACAGATAAAACGTTAGTGACAGGTTCGCAATAGCCCCGCGTATCTTGGTACTGGGCATCAAAGACAACCTGAGTATCAAAGCCTTTGTAAGCACTATAGTTAACCAATGCCTCGACTAAGGCTTTACGAGCGTATTCCAGCCCATCGCGATCGCGGGTCTCTTGTAGGTAAGACCATAATCCGATCACGTTGTATCCGTCAACGAGCAAAACAGCTTGCGGTGAAGGGCGTGGCATTTTTCCAAGGTTAGTAAGTTTTAGGTAAAAATAACTATTTCATTACCTTAACATTAATTACGAGTATTTACTTTTTTGATGATAATTCTATAAAATGCCTGCTACCCATTTCAAGTAATGGGAGCGAAGAATCTCAAGAATTATTAACTTAAAACTCATAACTCCTGAGTTTGCAGGAGGCGAGCTTTCAAGCGTTTTGGCTCCCCTCGATCCACAACTAAGCCCTGCTCTAGTAAGAATGCGCCGTCGGCATAATTTAATTCGTCTAACCGATGCGTAACCCACAGGGCAGTTAGTCCCCTACTTTTAACCAAGCGTTGCACTTGTCCCACTAGATCCATCTGAGAATCTGGATCGAGCAGAGCGCTAGGTTCATCCAATAATAAGACTTCTGAGCGGCGGGCGATCGCACCGGCGATCGCTATTCGCTGCTTTTGACCGCCGCTGAGGGCGTAGATGGGCCGTCGGGAGAGCGACAGTAAATTTACTGCCGCCAGTGCCTGTTCTACCCGTCCGCTTACCTCCGCCGGCGAAAGATTTTCCTCCACCAGCCCAAAGGCAACATCTGCGCCTACAGTTGGCATCACCAGCTGATGATCGGGATTCTGAAAGACAAAGCCAACAGGTTGCAGAATCTGAATTTTACCGGATTGGGGAGCCAAAAGCCCAGCCAGCAACCTCAACAGAGTGGATTTGCCGCTACCGTTGGTTCCCAATAGCATCCAAAATTCACCTTTAGGCACTTCTAGAGAGCAGGACTGTAAAACTTTTGCCCCAGAAGGCCAGCTGAAGCAGAGGTCTTGCACTCGAATGGCAGGATCGGTCATGAGCAAGGGGGAGATGGGGAGAGGGGAAAGGGGAAGCGGGGGAGACAAGGGATGAGAGACTTGGGAGAATTATTCATCCTTTATCTCTCATCCTTTGTCCTTCTTGTCTCATCCGTCAGCGAGAGCGTAGAAGCCTGGGGGTCTTCCAGTCGCTGCTGTACTGGATTTCTGAGAGATTTGCACGGCAACGATCTCACTGCTAAGTAGAGCGACTTTTTTCTCCGTTTGGCGATCGCAAGTTAGTTCTAACACAGTGGCGTTGCCACGCATCGCTGTCATAATTTCCTGATAAAGAGCTTGGGCATCTTCATCTGACTTCCGTTGCACCGACAACGGCATGGGCGTATTTTTCAGAATTAAGTCGATGGTGAACATGAGAGGTAATGCAGTCTAAATATAGGCTCCTAGTCCTAGTATCTCAGACGCGAAGGGTGTTGATGCCTGTCGGGGGGAAGGGAGTAACTTATATGAGTGACTTGTACTTCTTGAGACGAAGACAGCCTTGTGACCCTACAACTGCCTGGTAGAGGTGCAATCGGCGCGATCGCTCTCCGGACAAATATTAAATTCAGTAAAACAAATTGCGCCAAAACTGTGCAATTTGTACATAATAAGATTAAACTCAGTAAAGAATCGTAAACTGAGTTGACATCAAACTTTGTTTTCTGCCTATCCTGTCTGATTGACAGAGAAAGCAGGCAAAAAAGACGATTGCTGTACTTATAACATTTGGAGATTTGCTGTCATGACTATTGCAGTCGGACGCGCTACTAACGAACGGGGTTGGTTTGACTCCGTAGACGACTGGCTAAAGCGCGATCGCTTCGTCTTCGTCGGCTGGTCAGGTTTGCTACTGTTTCCCTG